>JBJKSY010000638.1:0-3579 GCA_046703645.1 Cyclobacteriaceae bacterium | reverse complement strand
CTAAGGTTCTAAGACCGTTTATGGTTACAAGCGTGGAATCATAATTTGAACGCAAAGCAGCTTTGATGGCCATATTGCCATCCCAGGTAACGCCGGAAGCCTGAATATCAGGCGCAATAACAACTTTCGGAAGATCCGGAAGTGTAGTCGTCCAGATCCCCCTGCCATGAGTACCTATTACGATCTCATTATCGACAGCTTTCATATCCCATACTGAAACGGAAGGGAATCCCGGCAAAATTGCCCATGTTTGTCCGTTATCGGTTGACTGGAATATCCCGATCTCAGTTCCTGCCCATAAAGTATTGGGTGCATCCGGCAATACAAGCAGGCAGTGGACAGCCACATCGGGGAATCCGTTGGAACTTGTATTCTGTGTTCCGAATCCTGAAATATCATTCCAGGTCTGACCGAGGTCAGTTGTTCTCAGGATCTTAGGCGCCCCGGCAAAAGAAAATAATACATAGGCTGTTGAATCATGAAAGGGATCGGTGGCAAGTCCGGAAATATAACCCAGCTTCACTTTCGTATAATTGCTCACCGGCAAAAAGGATTTACCGTCATTTGTCGAAACAAATACACGGCCTGAATCCGACATTTCCTCACCGGCCCAGATTATGTTATAATTTGAAAGGGAGACCTTTATATTCAGGGAAATGGAGGGGTGCCAGTAATTGGAGATTGGTATCTCTTTCCAAGAATCCCCGAAGTCATCGGATCTCCATACACCCGAATATCCCACGGTGAATAACTGGTCCGGCCTGCTTTTGGAGGATGCAATCCTGGAAATGAACGGCGCATTGGCATTGATGTCCGTCAGGCCACTGGTTGCTGCTACCCATGTTTTACCGCCATCCGTTGTTTTGGAAAAATTATTGTTATAGGTGGAAACGATGATTTCATTCGGATCGGCATAATTCCAGGAAGCTTCAAATCCGTCACCACTGGCTACTTTTGTATAATCTGAGGAAGCGTTCACAGTCGTGTCATTCAGGGAAGCGTATGATCCGTTATCCATTACACCCCCTACATATTCATCGGCACCGGGTTTTTTATCAATGCCATAAAATTGAGTGGAATTGAATCCTTTACCGGAGAAAATCCATGAATCCTGGTTCATTCCCGGATCCGTATCGATCTGGGTCTGGAACACACCCCCGTCATTGGTATTGACGATCTTGAATTTCCTGGCGGCTGCATCCATGATCACAGGGATTAGCCGGTGCTGATCGGCATGAACATAAGGTAATGTCCTCCCGTTTTCGGTCCCTGATCCAGTCCAGGAAGTCATACGGGTAGTTACCCTTAGACGCTTGCGCAGATTATCCCAGTAAATGGTGAGAGTTGAGGAAGGGAGATTCGCCGGATCCCAGGTCGCCCCATCGGCAAGATAAGGCCACATGAAATACATCATATCGTTTACCTGCCCGCCGTCTTTGGCAATTGAATCGCTGGGATTGTTGGGATCGTAGGTTATATCATGAATATAAAAATATTCCCTTGACTGGAACTGATAGGAACCCGACGTATTCTCCGGGATCAGGTCAAAAACGCCATTGTTGGCCTGGTCACGAAAAGATACCATGAGCTGGCGGTTATTCTTTATATCCCAGGCCTCAAAAGGCACGTCGACATAATCTACATAATGGTACTGGTTATCCGGAATTCCTGCACCCCCATCGCTTGCAGTGCCTCCAGTGGTCGGGATTATAAAACGATGGGCTTTCTGATGCATACCGGGGCCGAAACGTAATTGTACACTGACAAATTTGGAGGTATCTACCGTGCCGACCGCAAGCTTGTTTCCCCAGTATTTGCCGCTGTTGAAATTTACAAAACTCATGAATTTTCCAACCCCGAGATCCTTGACCCCTGCAAATGTTCTGTTGCCGATCACTATGCCGGGGCTCATTTGCATTTTCCATATATCCACTCCGCCCACATAGGCAATCGAATCATAAAAAGGATTAACGGCTACAGTATTATCCCAGCCTCCCTGGGCTACCGATGAGGAGGAAGCTGCAAAAAAATTACGGTTGGCGCCATTGTTGACCTCAACTACGAGCTGCCAGTTAATACCCGCATCATCGGAAACATAAAAATCGGAATTTACGCCGGAGAGATCGCCTTCAGCGGCGGCATACATGCGGTTATGATTTGTCGGGGCGATGGCAAGTTCCACCCTGCCGGTAGGGAACATGCCGTTGCTAACCTCGGCCCAGGTATTTCCGCCATCGGTTGACTTTGCAACGCCGGTGCTATATTCAGCCGCATACTGAACATTGAAATTCCCGGGTTCATAAAGGATCTGAGTTACCCATGCGCTTGGCTTGTATACCTCTGTCCAGGTTTGACCCCCGTCATTTGATTTATAAATACCGCTGCTGAAGCTTAGTCCGCGTTCCGTATTCTGGTTTACCGATAACAACAGTGTATCAGGGCTGTTTGGATCCACAATGATCCTGTTGATGGCCAGGAAATTAAACAGGTTGACGGTAGAGGGAAGGAGATTCCAGGTTTCACCTCCATCGGTCGATTTATACAAACCCTGGCCTGCAATTTCAATCAAACCGGCTGAGCCATAGGATTCACCGGTACCGGCATAAATAATATTGGGATTGGATTGAGAATAGCCGAAGCAGGTGGTGGCCAGGTTGGGATCATTCACGGTTTTATTAATCCAGGTCTGACCTCCATCAGAGGTTTTCCAGATTCCCCCGCCTACTGAACCCGCGATCCATGTATTTTTATTGGGATCTCCCGGCATTACGATAATTCCACGGGTCCTTCCCGGAACATTGGCGGGTCCTCTTTCGATCCATTGGTAACTCTGTGTTCTTGCATTAGCCAGTCTGGCCCGGCTAATCGCTTTTTGATATTCCCTCATCTGGTAGCCTGCCTTATATCCCGGCCTGGATTCTCCGATGCGGGTACGTGTGATAAGGTTATATTCAGCAAATTTTCCGGGATTATCATATTCATCTTCATCCTCCTCGCCTTCCTCTCCCCTGCTGTGATCCCCATCAAGGTCCGAATCCCCGTCATGATCGGTGGCTTTTTCACTGAGAAATCCAGGCAGTTCCCTCAACACACTCAATTCACGGGTCACCAGGATCACTCCCAGTACCAGGATCCCAAGCCAGATTAAAAGCCCCGGTCTTCTCATTTCTTATTGATTTTGAGTTTTCTGACTACTGATTGTCCTGGATTTCACATTAAACCGGACAGAGGTCTGAAACGGATTCCTGGGTATTCCGGAAGGAGAAAAAATTTCCACATTTTCGTTATCCAGCCAGGTTGCCGAGCCCCCCGTAATCTTCCTGTCATAAATGTATGCCCCGTTTTCCCCTGTAATTATTATAATATGGTTTAACTTTTCAGGGTGTATTGCATGAGATTTGGACATTTCCCTGTCCTGGCATATATAATAAGTGCTATCCTTATTGGGAGTGCATACCATGGAATCGGCAAGGGAACTGATCAACGGAAGTATGGAATAAGTATTAGGTACCTGCTGCTGACGGTTGACCCGGCAGGCATCGGCTATAAAGACCAGAATCATTAAAAAGGCAACAGCGG
>JBJKSY010000637.1:0-4966 GCA_046703645.1 Cyclobacteriaceae bacterium | reverse complement strand
ATGGCATGTGGTATGCAAGATCTGCCGAATTCATGCAACATCCGGTCCTGAAGGATTTTCGGTGGCTGAGAATGATCGGGGATACTGTCTTCACCTTTGGCACATTGGGGCTTGCCTGGTTTGTCATCGGCCTGAAAACCGGATGGTCGGTAAACAAATCCAAAATCGATTTTGAATAACAGGCATATTAAATATTATAATATTCGGAAAGTCATATTTAACTGCATTTAAAGGTCCACTTGTTCATCATTAAAAGGCCGTCCATATTGATCCGGGCGGCCTTACTTTTTAATATTGAACACCTGCTCATATATCATCAAATCCTCATATGTTATAAACTGTAATAATTCGCTTAATTGTTCTCGGCAGCCAGAAAATGGATTAACCTTTTTGTTCATAAAAATTAATTATCGATTCCATGCAACTTTTCCCATTTCCCGGAGTCTTAATTAATAGTAAAGGATTCGAAACCTTTATTTACGAACAACAACACAACTTTTATGGATACACCCACAACAATCAAAGGCCTTGTTGCGATTATTTTCCTTAGTTCCATTTTAAATATCCATTCGTACGGCAAAGTGCCTTCCGACACCACATACCAGATCAAACATTACATGACTTCAAAAGTCAAAGGAGCTCCGCCCCTGATCGATGGCAAGCTGAATGATCCTGCATGGAAAGAAGTGGACTGGGCAGGTGACTTCATCACTTACCAGCCGGAGGAAGGGAAAACACCGGCACAGAAAACGGACTTCAAGGTTCTTTATGATGACAAGAATCTTTATGTGGGTATCCTGTGTCACGATACGGATCCCTCTAAAATTGTAAAGAGACTGGGCCGGCGCGATAATGTTGATGGTGATTTCGTTGCGGTGATCATCGACAGCTATTTCGATCACCTGACAGGTTTTGAATTTGATGTAAATGCCGTGGGTGTGATCGGCGATGCATATATTACCAATGACGGAAATAATAAAGAAGAATATTCATGGGACCCCGTGTGGTACCAGAAAACCAGCAGTGACACGAGTCGATCGAGCGTTGAAATACGGATCCCGTTAAGCCAGTTGCGATTTTCCGATAAGCAGGATCAGGTCTGGGGCTTTGAAGTGATACGGCAGGATTTCAGGAAAGGCGAGATGTCGCTCTGGCAACCCATTCCCAAAAGCGCACCGGGTTTTATTCATTTATTGGGAGAATTGCACGGGCTGGAAGGACTGAAACAACAGCGACAACTTGAGATAATGCCTTACGTGGTTGGGAAAATTGAAAACTCGGAAAAAATCGCCGGCAATCCTTATGCAACAGGTTCACGAAAAACTCTCAATGGCGGGCTGGACGGGAAAATTGGTCTTTCAAGCAATTTCACCCTTGACCTGACGATCAACCCGGATTTCGGGCAGGTGGAAGCAGACCCTTCGGTTGTCAATCTCACAGGCTTTCAGAATTATTTCTCAGAGAAACGACCATTCTTCGTGGAATCGAACAATTTACTGGATTACCCTGTGTCCCAATCAATCGCCTGGGGATCTTTCAATTCCGATGATCTTTTTTATTCCCGAAGGATCGGGCATAGCCCACAGGGATCGCCGGATGTCCCGGATGGCGGATATTCCAGATCACCGGAGTATACAACCATTCTCGGCGCCATGAAACTTACAGGGAAAACACAAAAAGGATTATCCGTGGGTGTACTGGAATCAGTAACCCAGCGTGAATTGGCAAAGATCAGTGACGGCACTCATGAAAGCACCCAAGTTGTGGAACCCCTTACAAACTATTTTGAAACCCGTATCCTTCAGGATTATAACCAGGGAAATACGCAGATAGGAGGTATAATCACTGCAGTCAACAGGGATATAAGAAATCCTGAAGTGGATTTCCTGCGGCGTTCGGCATATACCGGTGGATTGGATTTTATTCATAACTGGAAAAAGAAGACCTGGTATCTTTCCGGAAACATGATCTTCAGCCAGGTGTATGGTTCCACCCGGGCGATCACAGCAACACAGACGAGCCAGGAACATCTATTCCAGCGTCCGGGGTATGGCAAATATAAAGTGGATTCCACCCTGACTTCAATGAACGGTACAGGGGCCACGCTTAAATTCGGTAAAGGCGGTAACGGTGTTATTCAATTCCAGGTAGGAGGAACCTACAAATCACCCTCCCTGGAACTTAACGATATCGGATATCTTTATAAAGCCGGAGCTATCTACCAGTTTGCCTGGGCAAGCTACCATGTCTATAATCCCTGGTGGATATTTAACCGTTTCCAATGTAATGTCAACCAGTGGACCAATTATGACTTTACGGGTACCAATCTTTACAAGGCAGCAAATTATAATATGAACATGCAGTTCAAAAATTATTATTCTTTCGGCACAGGAATAACCTACACCTTTTATAATTTCGATAATGATATACTTCGTGGCGGACCCTCGTTGCGGCTGCCGGCAGGCGCTCAGATTCAATCCTGGGTTTCTAGCGATTACCGGAAGAAGCTTACATTGCAACTGAGTCATACATATACTTATGGACTTGAGAAATACCAAAACTCAAATGATTTTTACCTATGGATGAATTACCAGCCTTTAAAGAACCTCAGCTTTTCCCTAAGCCCCGGTTATTCTGTCAATAAAAATTCCATACAATATGTTACCGGTGTGGAAATCAACAACAAGACAAATTATATTGTTGCCGATTTAGACCAGGTAACGGCCAGTCTTACAGCACGGGTGAACATCAGCCTGACCCCTTCTCTCACGATACAATATTACGGCCAGCCATTTGTATCCAGAGGTATTTACACTGCTTTCAAAAAAATAACGAATCCCGGTGCAAAAAGCTTTCAAAATCGTTTTCATCAATATGTCGATGGCGAGCTGACTTTCAATGAAACCGGAAACCAGTACCAGGTTAACGGAAGCCAGGGATTTGCTTTTGATAATCCGAATTTTGATTATCTTCAATTCAACTCCAACCTTGTTCTCAGGTGGGAATATAAACCGGGATCAACCTTTTTCCTTGTATGGTCACAGAACCGGACCGGAAATAATCTGCTGGAAAATCAAAATGTCGGTAACCTTACGGATAATCTTTTCCAGGTTTTTCCGAATGATATATTCCTGGTCAAGTTCAGCTACAGGTTTATACGGTAGAGCAAGGGAAATTCAACGGCAGCTAATATTATACCGTCAGTTCTATCCGGTTACCTTCCGGATCCAGCACAACACTTTCATAATATCCATCACCCGTCCTGCGCGGACCATCAAGAACTTTATAACCGTCAATATTCAATATGGAAGTTAACCTGTCAACTTCTTTCACGGTTCCGAGAGAAATGGCAAGATGCGTATATCCAAGGTGCTGTTTTCCTGTCTGATTCCCTGCCTTGGATATTTCAGGATTGTGCATAAATTCAATCCTTGATCCCTCAGGGAAAATGACAAACCGGGAAGTAAAATTTTTCAGGGGATTGTGATATATTTCCCCTGCTGCGGCACCGAAATATTTTTGATAAAAGGCGATCATGCTGTCCAGCTCGGCCACCCATATCCCTATATGTTCAATTTTCATTTTTAGATATTAATCATCAATAACCACAGGCTCTTCCGGAGAAGCTTTATAAAGGCCGAAGTTGCTTATAGCCGGGATGTTATTGGCATTCTCAATCACCAGTTTTACGTGGTCAGCGGTAACCGGTGAAATCCGGAGTAATCTTTTATAACCGATAGTAGTGCCACTGGCAATGGTTTTCCAGGAGCCGTTAAGGAATGCTTCAACATGGAATCCGGAAATCCTCTGGCCGAACCTTATGGGTTCCTGGATCATAATACGATCGAATGTTACCGGTCCTCCCAGGTTTATTTCCAGCCAGGATTTGATGACATTGTCATTCGTTGCCCAATAGGAGTTCAGACTGCTGTCGCATATATTACCCGGTGAAAATTTATCATTTTTCAGCCTCCAGTCCGAGGCGGTCACCTTTTTTCCTGAGGCCAGGTTATCCCTAAAAGTCTCATTGAGTATGCGTCGGAATTCCAAAAGATTTTCAACATCTTTTGAATACCAGAGCCCGTCCTTATCAGGGGGAATGTTCAACAGGAAGTTGGCATTACGGCCTACGGACTTATAATACAGATCCACCAGTTCCTGGGGTGATTTGACGAGACTATCCTGGGACTCATGGTAAAACCATCCCGGCCTGATGGAAACATCACATTCCCCTGTCACCCACTTAGATCCTTTAGGATCACCGGAATTCAGGTATGCCTGGTCTGCTTTCCCGATCACAATATTCTGGTTATTGATCATCGACCAATCTGTTGTTCCGGCAATGCCTTTCTCATTACCGATCCAGCGTATGTCGGGGCCTGCATCGGAAAAGATCAGGGCATCGGGCTGAAGCTGGTATATCAGTTTCCTGAATGCGTCAAAATCATATTCCATATTTTTGGCATTCTTACCTTTTGCACCGTCCATCCATACTTCCGAAACTTTCCCATAGCCCGTCAGCAACTCACGCAGTTGGGACAGGTAATACTTATTATAGGCATTGGTCCCGTAACTCGGTTCATGCATATCCCAGGGAGAAAGGTAAAAGCCAAGCCTGATACCTTCCTTCCGGCAGGCATCGGAAAACTGGCGGAGCACATCTCCCTTGCCATTCTCCCAGGTACTGCTTTTTACAGAGTGGTCGGTAAACTTCGACGGCCAGAGGCAGAAACCATCGTGATGTTTGGCAGTTATGATCAATTCTTTCATACCCGCCTTTTTTGCAACGGAAGCCCATTGATCTGCATTGAGTTTTGCCGGATTAAATATCAGTGGGTCTTCTTTCCCGGTTCCCCATTCCCTGTCTGTGAATGTATTGACGCCGAAATGGATGAAACCGATAAATTCCATTTGCTGGTAAGCAATTTGCTGAGGAGTAGGCACTACGGGATTCGGCTTTATATCC
>JBJKSY010000636.1:0-12382 GCA_046703645.1 Cyclobacteriaceae bacterium | reverse complement strand
TCCGGATCCCGTGAACCTATTAAAGTTTCCGCCAACCTGGCTTTCAGGAAAAATCCGGATCAGGCCAATAATATTTTAACTCTCGACCAGGTCAGGGATTCATCCGATACAAGACCGTTTATGTCAGGCCTCTTGCATGAATTGTATTTCGGCAGAAAATATAATCCGGGAAATATCGGCGGAGCCGCAGATCCTGAGGATATCTGGTATCTCCCGGTCAACGGCCAATCACCTGCAGATCCCGGAAAACCTGTGAATGCAGGTAAAGTCCTGAATAATGAAGGACCTAATACTCTTGGATCCATCGGCATGATGGATGGTAAAATTACCATGGTCCTTGGCAATGCTCCGGGGAAAAATGGCAAGTTGCAATCCGGGGCCTTTTATTCGGTTTGGGATGGCAGTAACTGGTCGGAACCTGAAGAGCTCAAAATTAAAAATGCCCGTATCGGATCCTGGGATGCCGATTATTTTCTGACTGCAGACGGGAAATTATTGTTCATCGCAACCGACCGTTATGATACCCAGGGGGGCAAGGATCTGTATGTTTCGAAAAATGAAGGGAAAGGGAAATTTTCCGAGCCTGTAAACCTCGGCCCGCAGCTCAACTCCGCCGGCGATGAAGTCAGTCCTTTCTATGACGTGAAGGAACAGGTGCTGTATTATTCCACGGCAGGTCTCACGGGAATGGGCAAAATGGATGTTTATAAAACCACACCCCTCGACAGTTCCTTCACCCGGTGGACTGAGCCTGAAAATATCGGAACGGATATCAATACTTCAGGGAATGAAGAATATTTTAATTATGCTTCCGGGGACCAATATGCATACTTCGCGAGAGATACCGGCGATCAGGTTTTCAGGATCATCAGGGTGCCGAGGCCCCTTTTCATGAAGCCGACACCTCTCGTTACACTCAAAGGAGTCATTTCCGATGCCGGTACCCAAAAACCCCTGGGAGCGCAGATATCTTTCATGCTGGAACCTGACCAGATTGAATACGGGGTTGCTGTGAGCGATCCGGGAACCGGCGAATATGAAATGGATTTGCCTTCAGGGAACAACTACAAGGTGAAAGTTACTGCTAATGATTACGATTCGGCAAAAGTGACGATTGCCCTTGAAAACAAGAACCGGGCATACGGCTACACTCTTCCCGTTTCGATGAATAAAATAAAACCTGTCGTGATTGCCCGTGCCGACACTGGAAGAGTAACCGCTCATCCTGAAACCGGGGTCGCAGTAAATCTAAAGGCTCCCGAAAAGAGAATGGATTATGATACTGCCGGAATTGATGAGGTCATCTTTCCCTTCGATTCCGACATACCTGTAAAAGCCTCCATGCATATCCTGGACAGGTACCTGGCTGTATTGAAGGATCACAAGGATATTAAATTGGAAATAGCAGGTTTTACCGACCCGATCGGAGATGAAAAATATAATCATGTTCTATCCTTGCGAAGAGCGTTATGGGTTAAAAACTACCTGGTGCAGAAAGGAATTTCTCACTGGAGGATCAGGGTGATCGGCTACGGCGATAAAATGCTTGTAAGTATGGGTAACGGTTCGGGGAATCGAATGAACAGAAGGGTGGAATTCAATTTTTCCCGTGGATCATGGTATCCCTGAGACCGGTTCGAATCTGAAATCTTCCACAAATTTTTTAATCTTTTACATGATAGATTATATTTTTGCCAATCTGTCACTTTGTCCATTTTTATGACAATTTTTTAAATGGCATGATTTATGAACAAACTTTCATATGTTATAATTTTGTCATAATATGAAAAGTACTATGGAAGGAAGAAATATTAATTCGTTCAACGACCTAAAGGATAAGATGAAAGGTCAGGATTTTACCTATTTATTGTTGTACAAGGGTGGATCCGACATGAGTGAATGTGCGCGGAAAAACCTGGAGAAGGCGGCAGGGGAGACGGAAGTAAGTGTATATCAGGCAGATGTAAGCTCTGTCCGGGATATACACGGCAGGTACAATATCGATTCCGTACCTACCCTGATCGAGTTTGAAAAAGGTGAATTCAGGAATGCCGTCAAGGGCTGCCACCAGAAGGATTACTATCTTACCCTGTTCAATCATGCCGTATTTGAGATGAAAGCGGCTGCCAGCGACAGGCCTGCTAAAAGAGTGACAGTATACTCAACCCCTTCCTGTCCCTGGTGCAATACGTTAAAAACATATCTCAGGAAGAACGGTATCCGTTTCTCCGACATCGACGTTTCCCGCGATTCCCGTGCAGCCGACGAGATGGTAAGGAAAAGCGGTCAGCAGGGAGTTCCCCAGACGGATATCGAAGGCACGGTGGTAATCGGATTTGACCAGAAAAAGATAAATCAATTGTTGGAAATAAAACCTAGTTGAAATTATGAATGAACTACAGCCTGTAAATCAGAATGTGATCCTCGATATTTCCGGGGATAATAAGGAACAGAAAACCCGCGGAGGAATTATCATTCCTGACACCGCCAGGGAAAAACCCAAATGGGCCAAAGTGATTGCCATAGCCACCGTTGAAAATCCGGAAATAACCGTCGGCGATACGGTGCTTTACAAGGAATTTTCGGGCAATGAGGTGGAACTCGATGATAAAAAATATCTCATTCTTCCTTACGCCGATATCCTTGCCAAATTGGTGAAAACAGAAAAAATTTAAAGGCGATCTTAAACCGGGTCATGCCCGGAATTGTCATTCCCGGATTTTCCGGATGATTTAATTCTTTCATAAAGCCCCGGGGAAGGTTCTCCCCGGGTTTTTTTTATCTTAGGAATGAAATTTTTTTGCCGATAAAGGCTAACCTGCCAGTGGTTCACGGGAATTACAAAGAAAAAACTTGTCAATCCGGTAAAAAGGGTTCTTTTTGCAGGTATTGCGCCCGGTATTCATAAACTTTGACCGGCTTATCTTTGCAAAAACTCTTAGGAAAAGATATGAATGTTGATACCATGAGGAAGATCGACAGGAATGTGGGAATTCCGCTGACATTCCTTTTCACCATTCCTGTCCTTATCCTCGATGCCCTGTTAATGAGAAAAAATTCCCGTCCGGATGTTCAGCGAACTTTGTTCATCGAACTGTCTGAAATGGGTTCCGCCGTTTTGGTGGATCCTGCCATGCGCAAGATCCGCGATGCCGGTAAAGCGGAATTGTATTTTGCAATTTTCGAGGAGAACAGCAGAAGCCTGGATATCCTCGGAACGGTTCCAGGGGACCATATTTTCAGAATGCGGGCAGACGGTATGCTTCATCTTACCCTCGATGTTTTCCGTTTTATTTCCTGGTGCAGGAAAAACAGGATCACCTGTGTGATCGACCTGGAATTATTCTCAAGGTTTACGGCTTTGCTTTCGGCATTGAGCGGTGCAAGACACAGGGCGGGATTCGTCACTTTTCATGATGAAGGAATGTACAGGGGCAGGATCTCCAATATCCCTGTCCGGTATAATCCCCATGTTCATATAGCCGTTAATTTTATCAATCTCGTGAATTCCGCCATGGGCATGCATGACACTCCTTATGCTACGACACCCGTCTCAAATCAGGAAATCCAGTTGAGCAGCGCTCCCCGGGAAGAAAATAAGATTTCCGTCGTTTTGCAGAAGATAAAAAGCATATACCCGGGTTACCGGAATGAAAGGATTATTCTGTTAAATGTAAACGCTTCCGACATGCTGCCCCAGCGAAGGTGGCCTCCTGAAAATTTTACGGCCGTGGGCAGGCATCTGCTGGATTCTTTTAATGACGTGATCCTGGTAGCTACGGGATCTCCTAAAGAAAAGGATTACGTGCAGGAGGTGGTAGATGCAATCGGAAGTGAACGATGTGTTAATGCAGCCGGACTCTTCGAATTCCTCGAGCTTATTCCCCTTTACCATGTTTCAACCCTGATGCTTACCAACGATTCCGGTCCTGCCCACTTTGCCTCCGTAACAGAGCTGAAAATTTTTACCATCTTCGGCCCCGAAACACCGGCGCTTTACGGTCCCCTGGGAAATGCCGAGAATTTTTACCTCGGGCTTCCCTGTTCTCCCTGCGTCAGCGCAGCCAATCACCGGAAAACGACCTGCCTGACCAGGCCCTGCATTACAGGATTGCTCCCGGCCGTGGTCTCTTCCCGGTTGGTGGAATTTTTAAATGCCTGACCGGGATCCAGACGTACCAGGTAGGTCTTGCCCAGGGCTTTGTCCCGCGTTTTCCAATATAGGAAATTTTTATTCAGCAAGGTAACATGAAAATCGGGGAAGGTTGTAATAAGCCGGAAGTTATGCCCGTAGCGTTCCAGCATCCTTAATCCCTGCAGATTTGTGAAAACCATGAGTGAATCAGGTAAGGTTCCTGATACATCGTTTTCCGTAATATCCGGTATAACCCTGTGAAGGTAAAATTCGGTTACCCAGTGCTCCCGGTTGAGAAATACCAGTTTGTCAAGAGGCAGATGATGTTCCTTGATATAAAAGGCCACTTCGCTATTTGACTGGTAATGAAGAAGCTGGGGATAAAATACACGGTTGAGATATACCTGGAGAAGCAGGGACATAAGTGCTGCAGGGAAGATCAGTTTTTTGAGGATTATTTTTTCGTTCAGGAAAAGAAAAATCAGAATTCCGGCTGCAACTGAAAATAATACAAGCCCGGCAAGATGATCGGGGAACCGGAAAAAGAACAAATGAAGCGCCAGTACCGCAGCGGTAAGGATCAGGATGGAACAAAGCATAATTATTGAATGGATCCTTAACCATTTCCGATTCCTTAGGCCCCGGACCAGAAATCCGGCAGAAATGATCGCCATAAAGGGAAATAACGGAACTATATAATAGGGAAGCTGGAACCGCGACAGGGAAAATACAAGGAACATGAAAAGAAAACCAAGTACAGTATATAATTCCGGGGATTTATTTCTTTTAAACATATCCCTGATACGAAGAATTACAGAATGGATGAATAAAAAGGCCCAGGGTGCGAATGCCCACAACGAAGTATGGACAAAGAAGAAGGGATCGCCATGGCCCCTGATCGGACCGGAATTGGTGAATCTTCCCCACTGGCTGTCCCACAGGAAAAACCGGACACCGGAAACGCCGAATTGTCCGAATACCTTTTTCCCAGGATGCAGGTCGAACTGAAAATAATAACATATAAGGGAGGGAGAAATAAAAATAACGGTGAGTATGATAACCGCCAGCCATTGTACATTCAGGATCTCCTTCCATTTTTTCGTGATGATCAGTGTAAGCCCGATGGCGGAAGCAACAGGGATAATGGTAAAGAGTCCCTTGGTCATCATCAGGAATCCCAATGAAGCTGAACCCAGCAGCAATTGAATGAATTTTTTTTCCTTCAGATAGATGGCAAAATAGTACATTGAAAAAATTGTAAGCCCTGCCAGGAAAGGCTCAGCCCTGACGTCATTCAGTGACAGGTTGAAATGAAATGCAGATGCCAGGATCAAAGCGGCTATCGCGCCATGCAGCGCCGAATAGAATTTCCGGCCATACAGGTAGGTAAAACCGATGGCAAGCAGGGCGAAAAGGATAGCAGGCAGCTTGTACCCGGCATTGTTAATGCCCAGGATTTTATAGGATACTGCCGTAATCCAGAATTGCAGGTGAGGTTTATCGAGCCAGTCTTTTCCCTTAAGGAATATATCATGAAAATCATGCCGGTGAATCATTTCCATGGGTATATCCGCATAGGTGGCGGCATCCGGCTCCATTAATGTTACCGGGATCGCTGACACGTAAACTAGGATCGCCAGCACCGCCGCGATTATGAAATACCGGGAGGCAGAAAGATGTATTCCGGCTTTTATTTTTTGCATTCCTGAACGGTAGATATTTTCTTCAAAATACTTGTTAACCTGATCATATAAAACCTGTTATATCATTTCCGGAAAAGCTGAAATGTTGTGAATTTACGGCTGATTCATTTCGAAATGAAAAATACGCCCGGAATTCAGGTATCGATAGCCGGCTCGGTATAAAAATATGTATTCGGAACAAATAAATACCGGGAAAAAATGGACATTGATGCTAAACCGGTCTTCCGAAAGTTATTTCAGGTACCGGAATGCTTTCTTTTTAAGTTCGTCACGGTCGGCCGTAATGCTGGGATCGCTGTAAATTTTTGAAGAAAGCTCTCCGACTACCGAACGTTTGAAGCCCAGCTTCTCGGCAAGGTCCCGGCAGAATTCAATTTCCGACTTGAAGATTTGACCGTCGACCTTCATCATCTGGATAACCATATACAGGTATTGGAATTTTTCATCGTTCGTCAGGGCTTCCACCGGTCCGATGGGTTCAGGATTCTTGATCAGGTGCTTGATTTCATCTTCCGATATACCATGTAATTTACCCAGGTTATAAATGAGTTTTTCCTCTCTTTCAGCAAGTTCATTGTCGGCTATTGCAAGCTGAATCATGAGGCTGAGTTCATTACGCATCATATAATTACTGGTTTTGGAAATAAAGCTAAATATTAGATTAAATCATAATTAATTACCAATTTCCGTGGAAATTATATGATTTAACCGGGAAATACCGTTAATGGGTCATCAAATCAAAAATATTTTCCATCAGGTTGCTTTTAGCCTGGTATAGTTCCGTATAAGTGCATTTTTTGCAGATAACGGCGGTAAATTTTTTACCCTGGAAGTTGAAAATCCGGGACAGCAATTTTCCCGTCGTACTGATGGTTTCGATCTTGTGCTCCCTGCTTCCGCATTTCGGACAAACATATCTCGATATGGTCATGGCTTTGTTATTTATTGTCTTTTTTTAATATTGACCTTCCTGAATCCTTTAATGCCTTGTCGATGATCCATTCGATCTGTCCGTTGGTGCTTCGAAATTCGTCCGATGCCCACTTCTCCAGGCTTTCCAGGGTTTCCGGATTCAGTCTTAATACAAAAGGTTTTTTCTTCGTCATACAAATTTCAGCTTAAAACCTCTTTCTGAGTATCCATTAATTTTTTCATGGCGAACGATAACAGATCGGGCTTACGGGTACCCAGGAAAATTTTCTTTCCGTCGTTGGTGGTTAATTCCAATACATTGTTACCTCCCAGAATGATCGACCTGTTCCTTTTCAAGGGAGTTCGATTTATTCCGTACCCTTTGAACTCCTTCCAGGGATTGCATTTCCTGACAGTATAATTCAGGATATCCTCACGATTGACGAACTTGGAAACATAGGGGAGGGGTGCGAACCTGTATTCGACGCCCGTATCGCCAATCGTTATGGTAAACCTGACCAGAATAAACATAATGCAGGTAATCCAGGAAGCAAGGATCATAATTATGGAAAGGGTAAGTAATTTATCATTTTCCATAGGATGGTCGCCGACCGGGATATGCCTGACAATCTGCCAGTAACTTATGGAAACAAACATAACAGTAGAGCCCGTAGCCAGGGCCAGTAAAAGAATCCTGACGCCGGGACTCCACTGTTGTTCCTCCTTGAAATAGATCCTTTTCATTTTACTGGTATAGCGTACCCGTATTCACTACCGGGCTGGCATCCTTATCAGAACATAGTACCACCATCAGGTTGCTGACCATGGTTGCCTTTTTATTCTCATCCAGCTCCACCACCTGTTTTTTACTGAGCTCTTCGAGAGCCATTTCAACCATGCCTACCGCGCCTTCAACGATTTTCTTCCGGGCTGCCAGGATCGCGGATGCCTGCTGCCTGCGCAACATGGCATTGGCAATTTCCGGGGCGTAGGCCAGGAAGCCGATCCTGGCTTCGATTACCCGGATCCCTGCAATTTCCAGGCGCTCCGAAAGCTCCTTTTCCAGGTCATGGTTTACCTCATGCAAGCCGGAGCGGAGAGTGATCTCGGCTTCAGCATCATCAAAATTATCATAAGGGTATGAACCCGCGAGCTTCCTGACCGCGGCGTCGGTCTGTACCCTTACAAAAGCCTCATAGTCGTTCACCTCAAAGGCTGCCTTGAAGGTATTGTTTACCTGCCAGACAAGAATCACACTGATCTTGATAGGATTACCCAGCTTGTCGTTTACCTTTATTTTCTCACTGTCGAAATTCTGGGCCCTGAGGGATATTTTCTTCCTGACAAAAAATGGATTTACCCAGTGAAATCCGTTTTCCTTGATCGTCCCGGAATATTTACCGAACAGGGTAACCACACATGAATTATTGGGATACACAATCAGGAACCCGATAATCATGAATAAAAAAAGCAGGGCGAGGAGAATGATAATAAAGGGATTGCCCAATACAAAGATCCCATAAACTTCCAATGCCAGTACGATCAATGAAAGCGCCAGCATTAAATAACCGGATACCGGTTTTTTGATCTTTTCCATAAAATATTTATTTAAAATGATATCAGAATGATATTATATAGATACTATATTAACGAACAGATTCCTGAAAAGGTTCATTCATTCTTATTTTATTTTTACGGGTACGCCTTTACGGATTTACTGGGTTTAAGGCAGGGATTATTGTAATATTGTATTCGTATTGAAGTTAAATCGGCAAAGTGCCATAAAAGCATGTTTGATTTTTTAAAATTCAAGAAAGAGGAACCTTCCAAAGAAAGTCCGCTGATGATGGACCTTGAAAACAAGCCCTTAACCGACGGGGACATTGTCGAGGTTCTGCGCTATGACATGGGTAAATCCAGGGTAATAACTACCGAAAAAGGCCTGGCCTATGAATCCATGGAAAACGGCAAAGTGGTAACCTGGCATTATATGGTCGATGCCGCTACTTCATTGCAGAAAGTTAAAAAGATCGAGGAATAGCCTACTGATTCTGCTGGCTGCCGAAGACTCTCCTGATCACGCTATCGGTATAAAGTGTAGGATTCTGCCGGATCCTTTGTTCTTCATTGGCGATTTTGCTGAACATACCGTCCAGGGCCTTTTTAGTGACATAGGCTGACAGGTCGGGTTGCTGTACCTTCTGAAGCTTCAGCAGGAGGTTGGCCGGGCTGGATACGATCCCGTCGTAAGTTTTTACGAATTTATTCCATATGGCATTGGCCGACTGGTTGGAAACAAGCGGCTTGTTAAGAGCGGTATTTATCTTGGGTTTATAGAGGTCGGTAAGTTTTGCCGTGGTGTTATCTTCAAAATACCGAGTGGCAGAAACATTACCGGCGTTTTTATACTGGCCTTTCAGGATGGAAAAAGCATCGGAAATGCTCATATTGGTTACGGCATCCTTAAAGACGGGTAATGCCTGTTTGGCGGCTTCTTCAGCAGATGAGTTCAGGGCTTTCACCAGGTCGTTAACTGTAGGTTCCAAGGTTTTCGAATAAATCTCCTGCCCGCCCGGAGCTTTCTGAATATCATCGATCACCCTGGTGGCTTCGGGGGGGAGAAGGATCTTGATGGCGGCATCATTTAAATATCCTCCCGGCTTCGAAAGGAGGTCGGTGGTCTTTTCCGACCCGAGTGTCAGTGCCCTTTTTAATCCGTCAATGACTTCTGATTCCGTCAGAGGTTTGTCTCCCATAAGGGCATTAAGGGTATTTACATTGCATTTCTGGAAAAAAATTCCAAGCAATACCAGGCTAAGAATAGTATAAATATTCTTTTTCATTGGAAAGGTTATAAAGAGATAGAATAAAATTGAAGGTATTTTCATGCCGCATGTTCCTGGCTAATTTTAACTTGATTAGATACATGCCACGGAATATAAGGTTTCCTCTAATTCCCGTTGACACAAATATTATAAATCTTTTTAATTATCCCTTCTCAATGATCAAATATTAATCATTCCCCTAACCCAGCTTTATACTGAATTTGTCAATTTCACATTTTTTTATAATATTAAAACTACTTTCTTGTTTCCGTTTCATCTATTTTTTTTATGAGAAATATTTATGATATTTTAGAACCGGCCGATTCGCTGAAACCTTATATTAAATATTACAAATACGTAGAAACGGATGTAAAGGGGACATTTAAAGCTATTTCGACCGGGGATGTCGAATTGTATATTTGCTTAACTCATATCCGTTTATTTTCAGCTTTCACATACGATATTGATTTTCCGAAGATTTTAATCTCGGGACTGCACCATGTTGAAAAAGAAGCATATACAACCCAATACGGAACAGGTACCGGAGGCGGATTTGTAATTGTTTTCAGACCCCTGGGGTTTTACGGCTTGTTCGGAATCAAAGAAAAAGATTTCTGCAATTATGCCAGTGACGGATGTACTATGCTCCGCAGGGAATTTGAGTTTATATGGGAGAAAATTCAGGATCTGAGGGATGGAATAAAAATAAAGATAATTGTGGAGGATCATCTGATTGACTATCTCAAAAGTAACAGATCAGTTAACACAATTCTCACTCATATCATCAATTTTATGGCGCAGAATAAGGGTTTAATCCGGGAAGTCCAGTTATGTAAAAAGTTTGATCTTAGCCCCCGGTCCCTTCAAAGGTATTTTAAGGGGGAAACCGGGTTGACCTGTAAAGAATACCTTAATATTTTCCGCGTAAATTATGCATTAAGAATGTTAACCCGAAACCCGGACTATGATATTTCCGATATCAGTTATTTATGCGGATATTTCGATCAATCACATTTTATCAAGGATTTCAAAAATATCATCGGATTAACGCCCACGCAGATAAAAAAAGGAATAAATCATGTAATTCCCAGTGGAGACAACAGGTATTTCATCGATTTATAAAATGTCCCCTGTCAGGGTATAAGTTGTTTCCGAATTCGTCATCCCGGAACCCTAACTGGCTTACCGATATATCATTAGAAGCAGTATAACAATTCTAAGTACGCTGATACACATCGCGATAACGATCAAACTCAGTTGTCGCATTTTTACAATTTAGTTAATCCTCTTTCTTTTAATTTCATTATTATTCAATTAAATAATACAGTTATGAAAACCATGAAATTTTTTTTTCGTTCATTTAAATTCCATTTATCGGGAATAATTTTTGGCCTAGGTATGATGGTTGTATTTTCTTGTAATACCCAAGACAATATTCAGCCTTCGTTAAAAAGTCAAATTCCGGGGAATCCAACGGCTGATCTGGCATCATCTGCACGTCAATTGAATTTATCGGGAGAAGCGGTAAACCTGGAGGGATTTACGCTTTTTGATATTTATGCTGTTAAAGAAAAATTTGCGATTGTTAGCAATGATTGGATGCGGGCCGAGTGTAAAGCAACACTTATCCATGTTGAAGGGCAGGATTACATTTTAAATACAAAGGAATATTTTGGAGATTTCATGTTCAGGGAACTCAACTATAACATTAAAATGACTCCTTCAGGAGTTGTCACCTGTTCATGGCCGGTTCCTTATGAAGTGAATGAGGACGGAGTTATTTTTCATAATGTTATAGAGCAAATGGAATATCATACCGGTTACGAGCTATCGGGTCCGGGCGTAAGTTCCGGCACAGCAATATATAAGGGGAGCTTTGATGGAAACAGGTTTTATGTTGTTACAAACCTGCAGGCCCGGCAGGTGAAGCCCGGATCAATGGAACCTTATAATGTAATGGTTGATGGACCCATTCGAGTAAATTTCGGTATTGAATTGTTTGTAACGCCCCCTATAAATTAAAGGAATTTCAATTTCCATCCGGATCATTCCGGGTGATTGTTATCAGACCTGTTCAGTAACCTGTTGACCGGCAGAAATCATTCTGCCGGTTTTTATATTGATTTCAGGGCGATCGTTTCAAGATTTTTTCGACAGCCCGGGAGCCTGTTCCGGTTAAATAATTCAGGGGGCATTCCTAAGATTCACACCCCGGATGTACATTTGCAGCTTAATTAGCACCATCCCTATGAGCCAACAAAACAAGATCTTCATTATCGATTTTGACAGCACATTCATAACCACCGAAACGCTGGATATCCTTGCGGAAACTTCCATGGGAAACGACCCCGCACAGCAGGAGAAAGTGAATAAGATCAGGGAAATTACCAGGGATGGCAGTGAAGGGAAAATCCCGTTTTCCGATTCACTGGAAAAAAGGATAGCCCTGATCAAGGCTAACCGGAAACATTTTCCGGATGTAATTGAAAAGCTCAAGACCAGCATATCTCCTTCCTTTACCAGGAATAAAAAGTTTTTTCAGGATTATTCGGATCAGGTTTTTATTATTTCCACCGGTTTCAAAGAACTTATTGAGCCCGTAGTTACAGAATTCGGCCTGAAAAAGGAAAATATTTATGCCAATACTTTCACCTATGATACCCAGGGCAATATCAATGGATTTGACAGGGCGAATGTTCTTTCCCGGAATACCGGAAAGGCGCTTTTACTGAAGGATTTGAACCTGCACGGCGATATATACGTGATTGGTGACGGCTATGCCGATTACCAGATAAAGGCTGCAGGGC
>JBJKSY010000635.1:0-2596 GCA_046703645.1 Cyclobacteriaceae bacterium | reverse complement strand
CCCCTGATTTCGCACAAGCCAGCCCTTCGGAAAACGGTTTGGCTTCGGAGAATTGCGGTTCTATCACCCATTTACCTTTGGCATCGATAAAACCCCACTTGCCCATATACTGTACGGCAGCCACACCTTCAGAAAAAGAACAGGCCATATCAAATTTCTCGGGAATCTGCCAATCTCCCGTTGAATCAACAAAACCATACAGTCCGTAATGATCTGCCGGGGCAAGGAAATTCTGGCCCTTTACATTAAAAGGGAATAAAATAATTAAACCCAGAAAAATATGTAAGACAGTCCTTTTCATTTCGATATGGTCAGGCTTACCTGCCTGTAATTAAAATCCGGGTTATATATCCTGTTCTCCGTCAGCCAGGAATCAAACTCCTTTTTGTCAAGGTAATAGGGTAAGGTCCCATCGTTCCGGCTGTCATGAACAAGGTCCGGTTTCCCGAATTCTTGAGGAGAAAAAATGATATAAAGTTCCATGATCTCTTTCACCTTGTCCGTTACCATCTGCATTTCATCCACCGACTGGTAAGAAGCATCACTGAAATAATTAAACTTGTCACCGGCAGCAAAAAAGACATAATCCCTGTCGGCTTTCACCGGAACTTCATTGGCAAGCGATCCTTCCATTCCTTTATAAGGAAGCAGCCTGTAAACTCTGGAATCATCCCCGGCCATAAATATGCTGAGGTTCCCGTCAACCGGTGTGCTGAAATAAAGATAGAAGGGCTCTCCATTGTTGAAATCGTAGGTCCGGCAGGTCTTCTCAGGACAATTCAGAGGCAGGAACTTAAACGGGATCAAGGGTTTTGTCACTTCCCTGGCTTCACCTTTTATTGAACAGGTCACCCAGGTGTCTTTATTCTTATTCCCCTGTTTCCTGTTCCTTTTGGTGTTCATCTCAAATGTTTCATTGAGGGTTTTAAGCCACTCTCCCTTAACCCTTGTTTTTCCGATGATCCTGAATTCCGTATTTCCTTTTTGTATATAGGTTGATGCATCCTGTTCCACATAGGTCCCGAATTCGTTTTCAATGGCATTTATAATGGCCAGTTGCTCTGCCTGTTTTCTGGCTTCATCAAGGCTCAGGTTGTCGGTGATCATAACCTGTGCACTTCCACGCACAGTAACAACCTGCTGGCCCCTGACTATCGGGCAACCGGCCATCATCATCAAAACGATCCATAAGGTATTTAAGCGGAACATATCAGGGGTGATCAGAAATCCAACAGCTTATCTAATTTATCATGAAGGATCTTTGTTTCATCCTCAAGCTGCTGGCGAACGACCTTCTTGGCGGTTTCCATGGCCATCTCGCTGTTATAGCCGATCCTCACGGAACATTCAATATTCCGCTGGTCCTTCCCTTTGCCGGCTTTCCTGTAAATTTCAAACATGGGAATGACCCTCCCTATTTCCTGGGCTATAACATTTTTGGAAGCGGCAACAGTTTTGGTTACCGATTCGGCATCATCCCTGTTCAACTGTTTGTTGGCTACGCTGTTCTCGATCAGTGCGGCTATATTGGATTCGACCATGCCTGCCAGTTCCAGTTTCGCAAGCTCAATTGCCTGCAGTTTTGCTGCGGACTGCGTCTCAGCTACAGAATTGCCTGTCGCAACAATATAAAGCGGGTAGCCTTTATCATCGTTCATGTACTGAAGTTCCCAGGCTTTCTGAACTTGTTTATCCATAGGCAAGGCACCCGGAGCTACATACCATTTTTCTTTTTTGAATCTCTTCGCTACTTTACGGGCATCCTTGACCGCTTTTTTCTTAATATCCCGGGTCAGTTGTTTGTCTGTATTATTACCGGGATGAGCTAACACGGGTCCGACCATAAGCAGACCCGCCATGAGGAATGAAAGTATAAATCTCAAGGTTTTCATGATTTTAAAATTTTGTACTGAACTCTGTAAGGCAATTTCCATTCCAAAAAGGCATTTAGTGAATATCCCAAATGAAAAGGGTAAAAAATATATTCACTAAATATTTGATTATCAGTTAATTAAATTAGTGCCTGCGAATTATTGATTTTTTTTCCGGCAACTTCGTTTAGTTCCTGACCGGTTTCCGGAAGTTATTCAATGGGTGAATTCAACCTCGCGAATTAAAAAATTACAGGCTTTTATCCTTTCGTAATTGGAAAATTATTTATTTTGGACACCTCGGTTTTCTTTAATAATATTTTTTATTTCTATCCATAAAATCAAAATTTGGCGGGTAATACTGTTGTTTCCCAAGTGAAACAGGGAGGAGATGGCAATGGATATTTGTCAGCTCTGATCGTACTTACGACTCTTTTCTTTATGTGGGGATTCATCACCTGTATGAATGATATTCTCATTCCATTTCTCAAGAAGGCCTTCGAGCTGGACAGGACGCAATCCATGTTCGTTCAGTTTGCCTTCTTCACCGCCTATTTTATCGGGGCCCTTGTTTATTTTCTCATCTCTTCCCGGAAAGGTGATCCGATCAACAAGATCGGGTATAAGAACGGGATACTCATCGGTCTGCTGATCTCATCGGCAGGATGTTTTCTTTTCCTTCCGGCAGCTCATTACAGGATATTCGGATTATTCCTTACCGCCCT
>JBJKSY010000634.1:0-8497 GCA_046703645.1 Cyclobacteriaceae bacterium | reverse complement strand
ACTATAAGGAATATATAGAAATCCGTCCCGGCAAAAGATTCGGCAAGCCTTGTATCAAAGGCACAAGGATCTCGGTTTATGATGTGCTTAACTGGCTTTCCAATGGAATGTCCAAGCAGGAAATCATAGCTGATTTTGAAGAATTAAATGAGGAAATGATCAATGCCTGTCTTGCCTTCGCTGCCGATAAAGTTCATAAACTCCATATTGTTTCTTGAAATTATTGTTCGATCAGAATTATTCATAAAGGATATTTAAACTAATTCTTGCAATTTTTCCTGATACATCATTGATAGTATTTGTTGGTTTACTTGAAATAGTTAATTAAATAAAATGACCGATTACAACCGTTTACGGGACCTATGCCGGCAGAACAGTGAAATATCCAATCAATTTATTGACGGGGTACTGATTCCTTATACTATCCGGCATGAAAAGGCTCTTGAAGAAGTTAATCGTGAACTAGCCGGATTTCGTCATGTAACGCAGGAGTTCAAAAAAGGATGGCTGGAAATGTTCAAGACACAATATATTGCTCACCGCATCTTCAGAAAAGACGGATTAGTTGTCAAATACTTAAAAAGGGGATTAGTAAAAGGGATGAATGCACAGGAGAGACAGTTTTTAGAATTTCAGACTCTGCATCCATGGAGATTTTGTTTTAGTATAATTGACGGACATAGTCCTGCCAGGGATTTCTATAATATGACAGATGTGTTTACAAGTGAACCATTCCTGCTTTATTCTCCGGGAATTACTGACATTGAGGATGAAAGGCAAGTAATGATTTGGTTAAACCTGATCGGATTCAACGGTTCGTGCTGGCAATCCTATGGACCGATCGAAGGTTATTCCGGCTTCGGACCGGATGATGTTTTCTTCTTTGCCACCGAGCTGAATCCCCGCATCGAATCGGATGAGGATGTGGTGGCCGACATTGAAAAAAATCCTGTTCCTTATATGATGCTGTTATCCGGTTCTACCTTCCCGCCGGTCGTGCATCATGCTGATCAGGTTATGTGCAATCAGACTACCTTTTACACCCGTATGCCCGATGCAGAAAGAATGAGAAAAAAGTTTAAGATCGATTATAAGAGAAATGTATACCGGTTCCAGTTGAAACGCTGGGGAGGTCCCCCGCATTTTTCAACTGCCTATTTTGATGAAAATGAAAAATTGCTGTTTTTAAGTGCGATGACCGACCGTGGCTATGCATCCCTGGTCGAGGCGTTACAGCCATTCGTTAAATCCATTTCAGACGAACCTCATGTCCGGGTTACGCTTACAATGGTGAGCCTTGCAGGAAAAATTCTCAATAAAGAGATAAAGCTTGATCCGTTCGATCACCTGTTTTATACCCCACCTACTCCCGAACAGCAGGCGCACATCGATAAGCTAAACAGCTTGATCTCATTGGCTTTGCCGGACATTAATGAAGGACGTGAGCCAGATTTTGAGGCCATTGCAAAAAAAACAGGATACGATACGGATACAGCAAGGGATATAATCAGCCAGGTAACTGAAAGAATCAGGACTATGCAACGGAAGGTAGGTTCATGACTTTATAAGGGTAGTGATAAATCATATAGAAATTCTTAGCTTTTTCTTTTAGGAGCTCTTTTTTTTACTAATAATCCTGCATCCTGGATCTTTCGCCCCATAACATCGTCTTTAGCAATTAGTAGCAGATCTTCCTCAAGTCCGAGAACAGCCAACACCTGCAAATAAAGGCCCATGCCAGGGCTATCTGCACCCTTCTCAATAGCACTTAGCGTTGGCCGGCTTATATTCGCCCTTTGTGAAACCTGCTGAGTACTTAGTTTTCTTCTCAACCGGGCCAGTCTTATATTTTCTCCTAATGCGGTCAATATTTTTTTATATTTTGGTAATAATATGTGAATTTTTCGGCTCATAATGTAAATATATGTTTACATAATTAATATAAATTGTAAATTTTATTTAACATTATAAAATTATTAAAATTTACCTCAATTTGTTTCTTCTCATTAAAATTTACCCATTATCCTAATAACTCAATTAACTTTATAATAATTAACTATAGATTAAAAGACCGTAATGAGGACATTACATTTAAATATCCCCGATTCCGTAGATTTAAATAATGAGCAACTTATTCAGATGATTGCTTCTAAATTATATGAAGAAGGCATACTTTCATCCGGACAGGCCGCCGAAATAGCCGGAACATCCAAAAGGGCTTTTATAGAAATACTGGGTAAATTTGGAGTATCTGTCATTAGTAAATCGACAGATGATTTAGAATCAGATATTGACAATGCTTAAATCTTATGTATTTACCAATTAAAGAAGTTGAACCTCAGGATAATTACTTCTTATTGCTGACATTTGAAAATGGAGAGAAAAGGCAATTTGATATGAAGCCATATCTCGAATTAGGTATTTTCATGGAATTAAAGGATAAGAAATTATTCAATACTGTAAAAACCAGTTTTGATACAATTGAATGGGCTAACGAAGCAGATTTTGACCCTGAGGTTTTATATGAAGAAAGTGTGAAGGTCGAATAAGTTGAAGATTTTTTTTCATAGTTTCTTCTTTCTTATGTCCGCAGTTGCCTGCTGTGTTTTTTCACCTTTAATTCAACCAATTGTTTTCTAATAAAATCTTTTTCTTGCTCTAACGACATTTCCATAATTTCGTTGCTTAAATTATCTCTTATCTCACGCATTTTCCGAACAATTCCGGTTTTAGTTATTTGTGTTTTCATAATCAAAAATTTCTTTAGGTGTTCTAATTTCTATCATCTGGTATCCTTCTCTTAAATTAATCGAGTTGTATCCTCTAATCTTCTCAAGATTTACGATATGCTTAAAATTCCAACTCACTAAAACATCTGCTTTATAAACTGTTGCTAATGCAATATGTTGACAATCAGCTCTACTCGTTTTACCAACAACATTTTCATTTATATATTTATCTGCTAAATCTCTAATCTCATCAGTCAATTCAACTTTTTCAATTATATCATTTGGCAAGGATTCATAAAAATCTTGTATAAAATCAGGTGCGCGGTATATTTCTAATTCCAGGACGTCTGATATAATCGCCTTAATTTCATCTTTGATAACTTTTTCAAAGAAAGGTTTTGTCTCTGTGTCAAATTCCTTATCGAAATATCCGCCAAATACCGATGTATCTATGTAAATTCTTTTTATCATACCGCAAAGTTACATATTCTAAGAAAGTTTTCAATCTCAACCTTCATTAAGACTTCCTTATGCAAAAAAATTCTCCGTTTTCAATCCTTCATTATCAACTCATCATATTCATCCACTACCTTATTTTCAAACGAATCAAGATAGGTCTGTGTAATCGCCTCGGTTTTATGGCCCAGGCTTTCCTGGATTACGGCTGTTGGAACTCCCCTCCTTTTTCCCATGGTGGCATAGGTATGCCTGGCAGCGTAAAATGAAAAATGTTTAATGCCTAAAGATTCCGCTATTGTATTCAGATATTTGTTAATTTTCTGGCGTTTATTTCTGATGATCAGTATTTCGTTTTTGGATCGGCCGGCATTTATAATCGGAAATACATAACTTTCGGGTTCATACTTTTCACCAAGGAATTCCAGCATAATTTCCTTAAGAGCAGGTACTATCTTGATATTAAATGGCTCCCCGGTCTTTTTCCGGACATAGGTAATCCTGTCAAAATCACCCTGAATATCGGATACCTTTAAATAAGCCAGGTCCATCCAGTTCATGCCCCGAAGGTAGAAGGAAGCCATGAATAGCTGTTTGGCTAAATATTCATAACTGCCCTTCACTGGTGAATAATCTTTAAATATGGTGAAATCATCCTCAGAAAGGGCTTTCCTTACAGGCTTATGATTCCTGATCTTGTAATTCTCAAAGGGGTAATAATCTTTCGAAATTACTCCGGCCAATATAGCCTTGTTATAAATGGCCCGGAGAGTTCTCATATACACGCTTAATCCGCCGACATCTCCCCTGCCGGCATAATGATCGGTTTCGAGCTTTTTCAGGAACCTGTAATTAATGTCTTCGAAATACAGTGGTTTGTTACGAGTGAATTTAACAAGCTTATTTTTGAGGTTCTTATATATCGCTGCATTGCCATATCGCTTTGCCGTTTTCATGTCCCCGATCAATTCGTCAATAAAATCGATGACTGTGATGGGATCAGCCTCGGAACGAATTCCCAAGATCCGCTTTTTGATTTCCCGGATCGGAAGTCTTTTAATCGTGCCCTCCTCTTCCAGGTCGGTGAACACTTCATACACCTCTTTTACTTTTCCGGCGATTATGTTGTTCATCCGGTTAACATTTTCCCCGAATCTTCCGGCGCTTTTTACCCGTTGGCCTTTGGCATCAAACTCTTTTTCAGAAAGAGTATAGCCAAGGGGGATGTAAATCATTTTCCGGTTATTGATTACCCGGATCACCAGGGGAAAAGTACCGTCATTTTTCCGGTGGATCTTGTTGAGCATAACTTTGGTTGTAACTGCCATAGCTTTGGATCTAAAAATTTATAAACTATTTATAAACAAATATGGGTGTTTTTTGGTACTTTTCAAAGTTAGTCAAAAACAAAAAGTGCGTTTTCAGGCTAAATAAGGCCATTTCGATACATATAATTGCACTCGGATTATGCCTGTCACGCAGGAGGTCGCGGGTTCGAGCCCCGTCCAGACCGCTTGATTATCAAGCACTTACGAGTACAACATATCGTAAGTGCTTTTTATTTATAATATCTGTTTTACACATACAATTAATTTTTATTAATAATCTTCTCGAATTCAAACATCCCTTTTCTCTCTTCAATCTGGAATCGAAGAAACTTGACATATACCATCATTTAGTTTCGGTTTCCCTTGAATACCGCATATTGAAATAATATGCTTATATTATTGTTGCAAATTCAGGCTATTTCATATTACTGATTAACAATATTTAATAATGAAAAATTATCTTTCCCTTCGTTTTGGAATTATTTGTGTAATTGCAATTGTTTGTTTGCCGTCTGTTTATGCTCAAAAGGTGAAAGTTTCTTCCGGATCAAAACCGGCCGTGAAGGTCAAAGAAGAACGGCCTGTTTATCTGGATTCCTCTTATTCATTTAGTGAGCGTGCAGCGGACCTGGTTTCACACATGACTCTCGGAGAAGAAGTGCTGCAGCTTCACACCAATTTTGCTCCGGCCATTCCCAGGTTAGGTGTGGGTCAATACTACTATTGGAGTGAGGGACAACACGGGATTAATGCGATGTTTGGAAACATTCACAATGGAAAACTCAAAAAGGAGGAAGCTTACGGGAGTCCTCATGCAACAAGTTTCCCGGTTAATTTTGCAACCGTAATGAGCTGGGATCCCGGTTTAATTTATCGTGAAACCGAAGCTATTTCGGATGAGGCGCGTGGTTTTATCGATAAATCATTATTTAACACAGGACAGAACAACCTGGGAGATTCGAAAGATAATTATGGTGATTTAGTATACTGGGCACCCACCATTAACATTGATCGTGATCCTCGCTGGGGTCGTACCGATGAAGCATTTGGCGAAGATCCTTATCTTGCCTCGCGCATGGCTTCGGCATTTGTGGATGGATTTCAGGGCCAAACTATTAACGGTCAGTCAAAGACCGGATATTTAAAAGCTGCAGCTACTGCCAAGCACTTCGCGTTAAATAACATCGAGAACAACCGAACCGGTCTTTCATCGGATGTGGATGATGAAACGCTGAGAGATTATTATCTCGCTACATTCCGTTATCTTATCGAAAAAGCACATGTGGCAGGTTTAATGACTGCATATAATGCGATTAACGGAACTCCATGTGTAGCCAATACTTATACAGTAAATGAACTTGCCAAAAGAACCTTTGGATTTGACGGGTATATAACTTCGGATTGTGGAGCTGTTGGCACTACTTATAAAACCTACCCCGATGGACACGATTGGGCAGCTCCCGGGTGGGAGACAAACCATCAGGGAGAAATAGCACAGTGGACCAATAATCAAAGCCATGTTACTGTATCAGGCGTATCAGCCGGTTTGGCATATGCCCTCAGGGCAGGAACTGATCTTAATTGTACGGGGTATGAAAATACTCTTCCGAATGTAGAGGAAGCTATAAAAGCCGGGCTGTTAAGTAAAGGAGTAATCGATCTTGCGCTTACTCATGTTTTTACTATTCGAATGAAAACCGGAGAATTCGATCCTCCTGAGAAAGTTCCTTTCACCAAAATCACAAGAAATGTAATACAGAGTCCTGCTCATCAGAAACTGGCTGAAGAAGTCGCAGAAAATACCCTGGTATTGTTGAAGAACGATACCGTCGCAGGGCTAAATAAAAAGTTATTGCCGCTTGATGCTTCAAAGTTAAAAAAGGTTGTAATTGTCGGGAACCTTGCGAATGAAGTAACATTGGGAGGCTACTCTGGTGATCCGGATCTGAAAGTAAACGCAGTGGAAGGCATCACATCTGCTGTGAAAGCAATCCACCCGGATTGTGAAGTAATTTTTGACGATACCTTTACTTCGACCACTTCGTATACACCTGCGGTTTTAAGCGATAAAACAAAATCAGATATTAAAAGCGCAGATTTGGTTATTGTTTTCACAGGGACGAATGAAGCAGTCAGCAGCGAGGGACACGACCGTTCTAATTTGGATATGCCCGGTAATTATAATTCGATGATATACCAGGTTGCTGCACTTGGCAATCCGAATATGGTTATGGTTATTCAATCAGTAGGCCCTGTTAATATTAATTATACCCAACATTGGTTTCCGGCTATTGTATTCAGCAGCTACAATGGAGAGAGCCAGGGAACAGCGCTGGCCAATGTACTATTAGGCAAAAAAAATCCAAGTGGTCACCTTGATTTTACCTGGTACAAAGATGACACTCAGCTTCCTGATAAATCAAATTATTATCTTACCCCTCGCAAAACAAACGATTTGGGCCGTACCTATATGTACTTCACTAAAGAGCCTGCCTACCCGTTTGGTTATGGGTTAAGTTATACAGGATTCAGAATTTCAAATTTAAATATTTCCGGAACCGAAATCACACCTGACGATAGCGTTATGGTAAGTTTTGATGTTTCCAACATTGGACTTACTGCCGGAGAAGATGTTGCACAACTCTATGTCGCTTTTCCACGGATTGAAGCAATGGAAATGCCGATAAAAAAACTTGAAGGATTTTCAAAAACACAAAATCTTCAGCCGGGACAAACCCAGCACATCACCCTTAAGGTTAATGCCGGGGATTTAGCTTTATGGAACGGGAGAAATTTAAGGAGTGTGGTTTATAACGGATTATACAAGTTCCGGATTGGATTTAATTCTCGTGATTTTGCGGATTCTGTTAATGTCAATATTCACGGAAAGCTTACTCCTAAAATTGTGCATGTCACCTTACAGCCGGAGAAACTTGTGTATCCTGTTGGAGAAACCGTTGATTTAATGGGTAAAAACAAATGGATCAAAAGTGATATAAACATAGCGAATGAAGAATTACACGCTTCTGCAGATAACATAATTGAAGCCGTTAATAATGATGGCTCATTTGTTAACCTGGAAAATACTCATGTTCAATATCGATCAAGCAATCCATTAGTGGCAGAAGTTAACGATTCAGGCATTGTAAAAACAATTGGGGAAGGAGTCGTTACAATTACCGCAACTATCGATGGAGTAACCGGATCAATGGTAATGGTAATAAAAAATAAAAAAGAATAAGCGTGCATATTTAAGCACGCTTATTTTGATCAAAGTTCCCTTACCCAGATGTTGCGATAACTTATAGGTTTGCTGGGGTCGCCATGTGCCTGCAACTTTATTGGTGCAGGTCCTGACGGAGCTCCCTTATAACTTGGTTTCCCTATATAAAGCGTCGGCCCTTTCAGTTCAAAGTGGTTCTCAACAAGTACTCCATTAAAAAACACCGTTGCATAGGCGGGTGATTTCAATGATCCATCGGCATTAAAAACAGGTGCAGTCCAGATCACGTCATAAACTTGCCATTCATTGTCTTTGCGGCCAGGGTTAACCAATGGAATAGCCTGTTTGTACAAGCTGCCTGCCATACCGTTTACATAGGTTTTGTTGTTGTATGGATCAAGTACCTGTAATTCATATCCGGCATCGCCTTTTCCCGTTGAAGCCAGGAAAATACCGCTGTTTCCTCTGGCTTGTCCGGTGCCTTCCAATCCCTCCGGTTCTTTCCATTCGATATGAAGCTGGTAGTTCGTGAATTTGCGTTTTGTCTCAATACTTCCCGTAGCCTTATTTACAGTCATTACACCATTGGCAACAATCCATTTGGCCGGCGACCCATCGCTTACGTTCACCCATTCGTCAAGGTTTTTGCCATTGAATAAGATGATCGCGTCCGAAGGCGGGTCACCCAGATGATCGCCTGGGGTTACTACTTTGGGTACCGGTTCCCATATTTCCGTATCTTCGGGTTTTGCTTTTTCCTG
>JBJKSY010000633.1:0-2558 GCA_046703645.1 Cyclobacteriaceae bacterium | reverse complement strand
TTGAAGGATTGCAATTATCTCATCTCGCAGGGAGGTGGCTGGCGGGTTGTGGAAGACCTGAAAATGAATAATATTTCTACCTTGTTCACCGATGAAGAAATGATCGATTCGGCAATAGATAAATTTCTTAAAGGAGAGCTGGAGAATCTCACCGACCTGGAATGCAGAGGCCATGAATGACCGGGAGGTGCAGGAAAGGATATAGTTGATCAGGAATGCCGGTGAAGATTTCAGGACCCTGTTTAGGAATCATTGGTTCCCCGGTATCAACTTCGTATCATAATTTTCATAATCGCGCTTAAGTCGCAGAAGGCGCAAAGAATTCATTAAGAGATTATTGATAATTTTCTGACTCTCTGTGAATTCTTTGAACCCCTCTGTGAACCAGCCAAGAAAATATCTATTCATACCGTAATGATTTTGCGGGATCGGTCCTGGAAGCCAGGAATATTTTTCGGCCCGAGGTGAAAAAGGCTGTTAACAGGATAAGCCCTGCAGCAAGAATAAATGCCATGGCCCCGATTTTGAGGTAATAGATAAAGATATCGCTGAGAAATTTATTCATGAAAAAATAACCGGAAATGCATCCATACAGACAGGCAATTGTGAGAATGATGACAAACTCGCGATTCACCAGCATGACGATCTGATTGGAAGTTGCGCCAAGGACTTTCCGGATCCCGATTTCCTTTATGCGTTTATTCACGCTCAATGATACCATCGAATACAAGCCGATCACCGAAAGAATGAGTGCGAATACTCCCATGTAGGTAAATGAAACCAGAATACCGTGATTCACATTGGCCGCAAAACCGGCGGCCTGATCCTGGTAATATCCGTCAAAGGGTTTCATCGGGTAAAGTGTTTTCCATTTCTTTTGAAGGTCATCATTTATCCCGGTAAGCTGATTGGCATCAGCACGAATGCAAAGTTGAGTGCATACCTGGTCTGGGACAGAAAGGAAAACCACCGGATTCACCGGGCTCATGAGGCCATAAGGCATGAAATCCTTTACGACTCCTATGATGTAGAAGAGATTTCCTGAGATTCGCACCGGTTTGTTAATCGGGTTCTTTATCCCGAATGTTTCTAAAAACTTCTGATTTACAAGGACTGATTCTTTTCGGTCATTTTCAGATTCCGGAATAAAGTCACGCCCGGTAAGGATCTCCATCCCGACGGTTCTGACGTAATTGTCGCCTGTCTTAAGCATTTCCACCTGGTGAGGCTCGCCGTTAATTTCAATCTGGCCATTTTCATAGCTGAATCCGGCGTTGTTAATGGTTCCGGCCAAGGAAGTTATTCCGGGAATGGAGGAGACGGAATTTTTATATGCTTCAAGGTAACCTCCTTCAGGCATGGAAACAGTATATACGGATTTTCTGTCATAGCCCCAGTCAAGGGAAATCTGGTAGCGTGCATTCAGGTAAAGGACCACTGCGCAAAAAACTGCCATTACCGAAAATCCAAACTGAATGGTAAGCAGGCTTCTTGTAAACAGATTATTTCCAGAAAATTTAAAGCTGCCTTTCAGGATGCTGGCCGGCTGGTACCTGGATATGTAAAATGAAGGGTACAGGCCGGCAATAATGGTGGCGGTTAGAAGAATGAGCAATAAATAGAACAAGAGTTGGGGATTATTGTAATAATGGGAGTCCAAATTGATGGGCCATTGTTTATTCATCCAGGGAATCCACTGGCTTACCATGTAAAATGCGAATAACAAACCGGCAATGCATTGTATCAGATTCTCAAGCATGAATTGAATAATGATCTGCAGTTTTAACGCCCCGAAAGTTTTCCGTAGGCCGATTTCCTTGAGACGTTTCCGGGCGAAGGCCAGCGAGGTATTTGTGAAATTAAAACAGCATATCAGCAGCATGATGATATTCAGGACCAGTGAACCATATAAGGCAGAAACCGGCAGCCCGGGTTGTGTGAGTGCTGAATATAAAATATGATCATCTTTTTTTTGCATGCTGAAAGGTCTCAGGTAATATTCCTTGACTTTCCAGTCATCAAGGATCTGGTTGTTTTTATCGACGTATTTTTTAAGAAGCCCGGACACTTGTTGTACGTCCAAGGGGTTGTGCAGACGGATAAAGGTAACAGTCGGGATCTGCATGGTCCATGATGAACGGTCGATCTGATACAGATCATAAATGTTATCATAAGGTATCAGTATATCGAACTGGAAGCTTGAATTTGTCGGAATGGTTTCCAGGGTCGCACCGATCACTACTTCCATTGCCACTGAATCATTTATAATAACCGATAATTGTTTCCCGACAGCATCTTTCAGGCCGAAATAATTTTGTGCAAATTCTTTGGTAACGACGGCGGTATTTTTGGAACGAAAGGATTGAAGGTTTCCCGAAATCGTCTTGTAGTGAAAATCCCCGAAAAAATTGCTATCGGCGAGACAAAGCGTTTCGGAATGGATAATATCATCATGCTTAACATAGGCATGGGTGATTCCATAACGGCAGAAACTTACAATATTCTGATCGGCCATTGAAATTTCAGGTCCCATGGCCATGGGTGTCACGCCCCATAAC
>JBJKSY010000632.1:0-2777 GCA_046703645.1 Cyclobacteriaceae bacterium | reverse complement strand
CTCTATCATATCGAGATGATGAACATCATCATACTCGTAACGGGCAGTATTGTCGGCATAGCTTATTTGACGGAGTTTTTCATGTCCTGGTATTCAGGTGTACCTGCCGAACATTATGCGTTTATCAACCGTGCCACCGGGCCGTACTGGTGGGCCTACTTGACGATGATGACCTGTAACGTTGTCTCACCCCAGTTGTTCTGGTTCAAGAAGATAAGAACATCGATCGTCGCCTCGTTCATACTTTCGATCGTGGTGAACATAGGTATGTGGTTCGAAAGATTCGTGATCATTGTTACCTCGCTGCACAGGGATTTCCTTCCATCCAGCTGGGTAATGTACTATCCCACCTTTTATGATGTGGGAGCATTCCTGTTCTCCCTGGGATTTTTCTTCACGTCTTTCCTGCTTTTCTCGAAGTTCTTCCCGGTGGTGAATATGACGGAAGTGAAAAATATTCTCAAGGCTACAGTTTCTGACGCGAAAACATCTAAGTAAAATGCAAATTTCAGGCGAATATATAGTTGGTGTTTACAGTGATCCCGATGAAATTCTTGAGGCTGCCAGGAAAGTAAAGCAAAGCGGCGTAAAAATCCGCGAGATCTATTCTCCCTTTCCTATTCACGGTATCGACGAAGTGCTGGGTCACAAAAGAACCCGCCTGCCGGTAGTTGCTTTTCTTTTCGGTTTGACAGGAACTATACTTGCCCTGACCATGCAGGAATGGATGATGGGTATTGACTGGCCTATGATCATTGGCGGAAAGAATTTTGCGCCATTGCCGGACTTTATTCCTTTCACGTTTGAATTTACCATCCTGCTGGCTGCCCTGGGTATGGTAGGTACCTTTGTGGTGATCAGCGATCTGAAACCTTATAAAAGGATTAAGCTCTTTGACAACCGGATCACCCAGGACAAATTTGTGATGGCAGTGGACCTTTCAGAAAATAAAATATCAAAGGAAGAAATAAAGAATATCGTCAAATCTTCAGGCGCCGAAGAAGTGAATGAAAAATCATTCGACTAATTGGTATAAGAAATGAGGAAGAACTTATATTATAATTTTCTGTTCTTGGCTGCGATCGTTTACCTGGCAGGTTGCAAGGCACATGGTAATTACCCTGGACTGGAATATGCTCCCAACATGTACCGCTCAATCGCCTACCAGCCCCTGAAGCAGGTGGAAGATAAAAATGCCGGTAACTGGCTGAGTTCGGATGATGATGGGTACGGGGAATTTTATACTTCAAATCCTAATAACCCGCACACCATGAACCTCAGGCTGCCGCCGCCGCATACCGTACGTCGTACCGAAAATGGCTGGTTCCCTTATCATATTCCCAAGGATAGTGTTGATCTGGCCAGCCGTATCCTGAAGAACCCCCTCGACTCTACTGCAGAGGTTGTCAATGAAGGGAAACAACTGTTCGATGTTTATTGCATACCCTGCCATGGAGAGAACGGCCAGGGTGACGGAAAAGTCGGAGTTGTTTTCAAAGGAGTTCCGGCATATAATAAAGGTGCTACGAAAACCCTTACCGAAGGGCACATATTTCATGTAATCACCTACGGGATACGAAGGATGCAGGGTTATGCATCCCAGATTCCCCAGGAAGACCGGTGGAAAATAGTAAGGTATGTTCAGGTATTACAAAGGCAACCATAGAATTTATTAATGAACATGAGTAAGGAAAGATACGAATTTACTCCCAAGTTAAAGCAGAGACTTCTGATAGCGGGCATAGCAGGTGTTGTACTGGTGTTCCTGGGTGTTATTCTTTTGAAATTTTCAGGAAGTCATGAAGAAGCTGCCATACCGGGAGAGATTTCATTCAACTGGACACAGCGTTTGATCGTGGATTTGTGGATCAATAATGTTTTCTTTATCGGAGTAGCGTTAACAGGTGTATTTTTCTTTGCTATTCAATACGTGGCAAAAGTGGGTTGGTCTGCTTCCATTATCCGTGTGCCACTAGCCTTAGGTAATTGGCTGCCTTATGCTTTCGCCTTGCTGGTGATCGTGTTTTTCCTGGGGAATACGTCCTCATTTCATATATTTCACTGGCTGGATACTTCGGTTTACGATAAATCAAGCCCGCATTACGATGCAATCATTGCCGGGAAACGGGCTTATCTCAACCTGCCTTTCTACCTGACCCGCATGGTGTTATTTTTCGTGGTCTGGATTTTATTCTTCCTGTATATGAAAAAGCTGAATTTCGAGGAAGATATAAATGGGGGTGTTGGGTATTTCAGGAAGCTGATCCCTCTTTCAGCCATATTCATTGTTATTTATGCTGTCTCATCTTCCATTTCGGCCTGGGATTGGGTGATGTCCATTGATACACACTGGTACAGCACCCTGTTTGGCTGGTATGTTTTCTCAAGCTGGTTCCCGGCCAGCCTGGCTGCCATCACCCTGATCGTGGTTTTCCTGAAGGAAGCTGGTTATTTGCCGATGGTAAATGGCAATCACCTTCACGATCTTGGAAAATTCGTCTTTGCTTTCAGCATTTTCTGGGCCTACCTTTGGTTTTCCCAGTTCCTGCTGATCTATTATACAAATATTCCTGAGGAATCAGTCTACTTTGTCGAGAGACTGAAAAGCGACCTGTATACCCCGGTTTTTTTCCTCAATCTTATCATTAACTTTTTCTTCCCATTTCTGGTTTTAATGACACGGGATGCGAAGAGGCATGGGGTCTTTCTGAAAATCGTCTGCATTGTGATCCTGTTCGGTCACTGGCTTGATTTCTACCTGATGATCACGCCTGGTA
>JBJKSY010000631.1:0-17096 GCA_046703645.1 Cyclobacteriaceae bacterium | reverse complement strand
TTCTCTACCTGTTTACATTTCTATTGTTTTTATTTTTTATCCCTGATCTCAGAGCCCAGAATGGAGATTACCTCATTACGACACACAGACCCACCATTAAAAACATTGATAATACCAATTTCCAGATTATCCAGGATAAAAGGGGATTGATGTATTTTGCCAACCGTTCCGGTGTCCTTGTATATGACGGCCTGGAATGGGATTTTTATGGTACCCCGGGCGCGGCTGTATCCCTTGATTTTGGCCCCAGGAATGAATTGTTTGTCGGCTGCCTGAATGATTTTGGAAAGATCGGTGTTGTGGACAATGCCGTAAAATACATTTCCATGTCCGGGGCCTATGGAAATTCGATCGGGTTGATCTATCAGGTTCTGAATTTCAGGAACCAGGTGATTTTTGTGAGCGAGAATAAGCTGTACATTTATGATGATGCTACAGGTAAAATTACAGATCACACAATTGAAAAACCTGACATATACTATAACATGGTTTTTACGATTGATTCCGTTCTGTATTCGAATACTTCCGATGGATCCATTAACCGGCTCGATGCAGCTTATAAACCTGATTCCACTTTTTCTTTGCCAGACGGATCGAATCTTGCCTTTATAAAACAGAACAGTCATACGGGAGTAACTCTCGCCGGGTCATATGGCGGCAACGTGTATAAACTGGGGGAAAATACTTTACAATCCCTTGGATGTTCTTCCTATTTTACTTCGCATAATATTCAGCTTGTTGACGGTTCCTGGTATACAGACAAAAAATTTGTAATTGGAACTGTCGAAAAGGGTTGTTTTATTCTCGATACCGAACCCGGTAAAAATGGGATGGATACCGTGGACTTCAATAACGGATTGCCGGATAATGAAGTTACAGCCTTGTATGTTGACAGGAGTCACGGGATCTGGGTGGCTCATGAATTCGGACTATCCAGGATATCGCCTGAAATTCCAATCCGTTCCTATTCTCATTACCCCGGACTGGAGGGAAATTTATTCGCACTCCAGCGGTTTAAAGATAAACTATATGTGTCAACCAGTGTAGGGGTATATTACCTTGATGAAATTAAGAATTATAAAAATACGGTTTATTATGTTCGTCAGACCCCGGAGAGATCATCCAGGAAAAAGCAGGAGCAGGAAAAGCAGGCAGACAATACTTCCGGGAAAAAAGCGGTAGGGGAGAAAAAGGAAAAGCGTGGTTTCCTGGGCCTTTTCAGAAGCCGTTCGAAGCGGAATGGGGAACAGGAAACCGAATCCGCCTCTTCAACCCGGAAGGAAACTGAAAACAAGAAAGATCAGTCGAAGCCCGGTTTTTTTAAACGGTTATTTTCACGGGTATCGGAAGAAACCGACAATATTATCGGGCTGAAGAACAGCAAGAATTATATAAGGAAGGTAAGAAAGGACCTGCAGTCGGTTGAATATGTTTACACGCCGGTCGAAGGCATAAAAGCAAAATGCAAACAATTGGTCATTTTCCATGATAAGCTTCTGGCGGTATCAAGTTCCGGATTATACGAGGTAGACGGTACGGAAGGCACTCAGATCATCAATGAGCCTATCCGGTATCTTTATGCAGATACGGTAAACGACCAGCTTGTGATCAGTGATTATGACCGCTCGGTCAGGTCATATAAGCCTTCAGGAAACCTGTGGGTGGAAATTCAGGAGATCCCGTTTAATGAAATAATCACCAACCTGGGGATGGATTCATTCGGCCACCTGTGGATGTCCGGTCCCGGTCATCTTTATATGGCAGATCTTTCGGACACGACATTTAAAATTGAGCGAACCTATCCTATCCGGAATCCGTTAATTGACATTCCCCTGATGACAAATATCAACGGCAAATTCTATTTTATTTATTCCAGGGGATATTTTTATTATGACGGCGATACTATTCGTGAAGACGATAATTACAAAATCGCCCTGGGTCTGCCTGACAAATATCTTCAATCGGCACATGGGATGATCTGGATATTCAATGGCAAGCTCTGGAACCAGATTGATAAGGATGGAAAGGTGGAATCCTTTGAGTACCTGAGTCTTTTCCCGGATTTGCGGTTTATTACATGGAACCGGAACCGCGATGAGTATGGAATTATAACCGACGACAATAAAATTTATATTTACGAACATTTCCTTGGAAAGAAGATGCAACCCGGGAGCGACCTGATATTGCGCAGGGTTACTACCAATAATGGTTTGATAACCGATCATAACAGGATCATTCTTTCATGGCAGGATAATACGATCTCTTTCCAGTTTTCAGAGCCGGATTACCTCGGTCTGCTGAAGGTGGAATACCAGTATAAACTCATTAATCAGATGAAAGTGTGGTCCGAATGGTCGGAAGTGAATTCAGTAAATCTCAATTACCTTCAACCGGGGAAGTATTCACTCATGGTACGCGCCAGGGATACGTTTGGCAGGATTCAGGAAACCAAGATCATTCATTTCAGGGTAAAACCGCCATATTGGAAACAACCCTGGTTTTACCTTCTCGAACTCGCATTCATGGGTGTCCTCATCCTGGGAGTCAAGCAATTGAGACGTGTCAATTTACGATATACTTTTATTGTAGATGGCCTCGGAATACTTACTTTGATCATTATTCTGGCGCTGGTTCAATCCACCATCCAGAATTATTTTAATATCAAGAGTACACCTGTTACTGATTTTATCATGAACGTTGTAACCGCCATAATCGCGTTCCCCCTGGAAGAAAAACTGAGAAAACTTCTCATATAATCGCGTTGGAATTATCGGGGCTTACCCGGGTCCGGTAAATATTATTTCCCTGAATTCTAACATTTCTTACAATCCGGGACGATCTTTGTATTGCTGATTTTTTTTCAATTATCTATTTTTTTATGAGCAGCGCAAATAATTGCCTTATCTGCAATAATGATCTTTTGACCTCCGGCAATTCACAGGAAGCTACCTGTATTTACTGCGGGAGCCATGAGAAAGCAAATTATGTTTGTGCAGAAGGGCATTATATTTGCCCGGCCTGTTATTCCGCCGATGCCGTTGATATTATCCTCCGAACCTGCAAGGCAAGTGAAAGCACAGATCCTTTGGAACTTGTGGAATTGCTCATCAGACACCCGTCAATCAATATTCATGGATCTGAATATCATTTTATGGTTCCCGCCGTCCTGTTGACGGCTTATTACAATGCAGTCAATCAAAAGGACGAGCTTGACAGGCAACTGAATGAGGCCCTTAAAAGGAGCAATTCAATTCCTGCAGGATATTGCGGCTACCATGGTGTCTGCGGGGCAGCTATAGGAACCGGCATATTCATGAGCCTTATTCTGCATTCCACACCTATGTCGGTAAAAGGTTGGAAACTGAGGAATGAAATCACGGCAGGAAGCCTTAAAGTAATTGCCGAAGAAGGTGATCCACGTTGTTGCAAGAGAAATTCTTACCTTGCTATCGAATACGCTGTCGAACTTTTACAGGCCCAATTCCATATTCCGGTCGGAAAACCCAACAAAATATCCTGTGTCACTGTTGGACCTAATCCCGAATGTCTGAAATCCGGATGCAGATTTTACCATTCATATCGAAAGGAAAAATCCCGTTCCTTCTCTTAAGATTTGAATCAGGTCACCGAACTGATTCGGCCGGACAAATAGAACTCATTGAAAATAATAACAAGCAATTTTTAAAGCATGTAATGGGTTCGGCTGTTACCCTGAGTTTGAAGACATAATTGCTTTTATATATTCTTCAGCTATGATCAGTCAGGGAGAGTTCACAGTCATAGAATTTGTATTGACAATATCCCGCTTTTCGACCCGGAACTTGTACGATTTTGTACCAGTAATTAGAAAGGTTATGTACAATAATGAACACTTACTTATGTATTTAATTTCATAAATAATTGAATTACAATACTTTATGACACTGGCATAATTATCGATGGTTTTTTTCTAAACCCCAACCTCATGAAAACAATTATTTCAATTCTAACCCTGATGTTGATAATCAACGTCGCATTTGCAGGAGACAATAATAGTAAAGCAAATGATGCCCTCATTTTAAAAATGTCAGCAAAGGTGGAATCGGCAAAGGATGGTGATTGGAAAACGCTGGCGAAATGTGCAAAAACCCTGCTGGATCAAAGCATTAATTATGATGAAACTTTCAATTGGATTGAAAAATCAATCGCAGTAAATAAAAATTGTTATAACCTGGCCATAATGGGTGACTATTATAAAATGAATAATAACCTGGATGAAGCTTACCGGTATTATAATAGTGCAATACTTAATGCACAACAGGAAAAAAGGAATGTAATGATTCCTGAGATCCAGGGGAAATTACTCCAGGTAATCGGCGCCCTTAGCCTGAACAATAATACTGAAGTTAATTGACAAAAACTGACCCGGCCCTGAGCCGGTATTCTCAGCCAGACATTTTATTAATATTTTTGCCGCTCTCCCTGTAGAGCGGCTTTTTTAATCCGCTTTCGAGTTCCGCTTCGGCGGACGAGATGGCTATATTGTAATTCTCCGCAGCTTTCTTCTGAAATTTGGGTTAAGGTTTGCTCTAAGGTTAAATACCTTAAACTGACATTTCTAGTATCAGGAATGATTTAACCTTAATCTCAGTCATTCACCTGCGATCCGGCAAATTGTGTTTAGGACTGACCTGTTAAAATCAGTACTGGGCATAAAATGACTGGATCGAAGAAGTAATCTGGCTATATATAGGCTTACAGAATTGAATGAACAGGTCCTGGGGAGCCGGAGGGTCGACAGGTTTTGATTTAGTCCGTTGCAATTGCTCCTGGGTCAGGGCGCGTTCATCTCCGTTGAAGGATGCCCAGTAGGTTTTCCAGTCAAATTCCCCGGGGTATTTCTGGCTTAATAATACCTGGTTATTATAAGCATTCAGTATCCGCATGCTCACCAGTCCTTTCGATATGATCTCCCTTCTGTATTCGGTATAGGTGGCCTTGACGGTACCGATTACATTCTGTTCAGAGCCATCACCCAATTTTACTTTTCCGACCACAACACTGTCCTTTGAGATCTGCTGGGTATTTTGGTAATTATTCGTATTTCCTACTGAAAAATCTTCAAAATTGATCACCATGATCTGGTCTGGCTTCACATCTGATTTTTCATTATAGGGAATAAACCGGATGAACTCATTGCTTTTGTAATTGGCCAGGAATTGTTCAACCTGGTCCTGGAAGAAATTCACACTGATTTGATATTGAACCGTAGGCACAGGGATCTGGTCAACCATGACTTTCAGTGTGGCGGCTTCGTGAGCTTCATTGATCATCTGTGCCACGTTCTTATAACCGGGACTGTATTCGTTGGCCTTTTGAAAATTATAATAGGCGCTTTTAGCATCCTCCCTTGATCCTGTTTTCATCTGGGCCATACCGGCATTATAGCATTCCTCTGCCGCAAGACGTGAATAGGTCTGAACCTCGTTATAGAATTTCTGGGGTTGGGGGATCACATCCAGGGCGCCGGGGCAACGTTCGATCTGGTCATATAGCTGGTTTAAAAGCTTATAATCACTTACGATCTTTCCGTTCTTAAACGGATCATTTGATTGCCTGAGGTTGGTGATATCATCCTGGTAATACCTTACGGCCAGGGGATAGGATTTTTCAAGTACCATCCTCGATTTTTTGTGGTCCGGGTTTTTCCTGAGCCTTTCAATAGCCTGTATGGTCGATTGATAATAATTTCCTTTCTGGAAGGCTTTTTTCCCGGAAGTACATCCGGAAAGAATAAATACTACTGTTATCAGGATAAAGGGTAGATTTTTAATCATCTTCAATCAATTTTTGTTAAATATTCATCTTCCGGGCAGAATTTTATTAAAATCCCGGATCCTTCAAAACAATTTACAATTTATCTGTCTATTTGACATCACAACCTTACCAAATTGTATACCAAAATCAATAATTCATTAATGTAAAAGTTTATTTAAAGTAAGGAAGAATCATCTCCCGATAACTTTCCTTTAAAATATAAGGAATTACATATAGTTCGATGAAAAAATAAAACTATAATTGCAATTCCATTAAAATTCACAGCAAATGTATCCTGTGCGACTTTAAAATACGTATGGGGATAACAGTAAATCAAATAGGACATGAAAACAAAAGTTTACCCTGGATTCTTCCCGGTCATTTTTATTTCAGGATTATTATTCCTGTTCATCACCTCCTGCAATAATAACAGGAAGGCTGCCTACAAAGACCCGTTGGATCTTTCATCGATCGATTCTACGGTTCGTCCACAGGACGATTTCTTTGATTTCGCCAACGGAAAATGGATCAGGAATACAACAATTCCTGCTTCAGAATCCCGCTGGGGTTCATTCAATATCCTCGCCGATCGCGTGGTTGGACAGATCCATACCATACTGGATTCGGCCTCTCATGCTCAGGGTGTTCAGGCAGGATCTGTCATACAGAAAGTCGGGGATCTCTATACAAGCGCAATGGATTCAGCCCGTGTTGAAGAACTTGGGCTGAAGCCGATTCAGGCTGACCTGGCCCGGATTGAAGCAATAAAAGATGTTCAGGGCCTGCTTCATGAAGTTGCCGTTGAATATTCACAGGGGCTCAATCCCATGTTCAATTTTTATGCTGCCGCGGATGACAAAAACAGTGATTGGGAAATGGCCCATTTCGACCAGGGAGGCTTAGGATTGCCGAACCGGGATTATTATTTCAGGAAAGATTCTTCCACAATTAAAATAAGGAATGCCTATGTTGATTATATGACAAAGGTGTTTACCATGCTGGGAGATGACAAGGCAAAGGCGGGCAAGGAAGCATCCGGCATTCTAAAACTTGAAACCGACCTGGCTCAAAAATCAAAATCGCCGGTAGAATTGAGAGACCCGAACGCCAACTACCATAAAATGCTGTTAAAGGAACTGGTAAAAGAGGCGCCTCAATTCGGCTGGAAAGACCTATTGGCTGAGCTGAACGTGAAAGTGGATACCTTGCTGGTCGGTCAGCCTGAGTTTTATAAGAATTTAGGGGAATTGTTGTCAAAAGCACCGCTTGCTGACTGGAAGAATTATCTCCGGTATCACCTGGTTAATCATTACGCCCCTTTCCTCGACAACAATATTGTTCAGGCTCAGTTTGCCTTCCGTCAGTTTTTCACAGGTCAGAAGGAAATGCAACCCCGCTGGAAACGCATGTCAAGAATGGTGGACGGTTCTCTGGGAGATGCCCTGGGTCAGCTATATGTAGCACGTTATTTTCCGCCTGAAGCCAAGCAACGCATGGATCAGCTTGTTGATAACCTGGAAAAAACGTATGCTGAAAGGATTAAGGATCTTGACTGGATGAGCGAGGCTACCAAAACGAAAGCATTGGAAAAAATGCATGCTATCGTTAAGAAGATAGGCTATCCCGATAAGTGGAAAGATTATTCTTCCGTCCACATTTACCGCGATTCCCTGGTCGCGAATATACGGCAATGCGGCGAATTTGAATATAATTTCAATGTTAATAAAATAGGTAAGCCGGTTGACAGGTCTGAATGGTTCATGACACCACCAACCGTTAATGCTTATTATAATCCTACCTCCAATGACATAAACTTCCCTGCAGGTATTCTGCAACCTCCGTTTTTCTTCGCCGATGGCGATGATGCTGTTAATTACGGGGCTATCGGAATGGTGATAGGCCATGAAATGACTCATGGTTTTGATGACCAGGGCAGGCAATATGATGCCAAGGGAAATCTGGAAAACTGGTGGCTCCCCGGCGACACGGTTAAATTCAAGCAAAAGGCTGACCTGGTGGTAAAACAATATGACCAATACACGGTACTTGACAGTCTTCATGTTAACGGGAAATTGACATTGGGAGAGAATATTGCAGATATCGGAGGCCTTTCGATTGCCTATGCCGCCTTTAAAAAGACAGCCCAGGGTCAAAGTGATGAGAAAATTGACGGCCTGACCCCTGACCAGCGCTTTTTCTTCTCGCTGGCACAGATCTGGAGATCTAAGATAAGGCCGGAAAGGGCCCGTGCCCTTATCCTGATTGATCCCCATTCACCGGCAAAATACAGGGTTAACGGGCCGATGTCGGATAATACGGCCTTTTACAAAGCTTTTGATGTGAAGCCAGGCGACAAGCTTTATCGGCCTGACAGCCTCCGGGTGCATATCTGGTAATATCTGGTTATCAATTGATTATGAGATAATAGACGGGAAGATTTTTCTTCCCGTTTTTTTTAAAGTTAAATTGTAATCAAAAATTACATCTGCATATTTACCGTTTGGTATTTTCTGTCAATCCAATATTTAAATCATCTCTCAAAGTAAGGAATGAAATTTCCTGAGAGGATGTATTTGAATCTATTTTTTGCCGGGAACTTTTAATCAGGCTAAAGGCAATATGTTCGTGACAGGGCTTTGGATTAATTGATTTTTTTTTAAATTGCATGAATGCCCGGTAAAAGAAGGCAATAAAAATGTGAAAACGGGCTGCTCCATTTAGAAAAAATCAACTAAAATCCTAAACCCATGATCAAACAAATAAAACAACTGTACAGGGGGTTACTGGTAATTCCTTCTCTTCTCCTTATGTTTTCGGTTGCCGCCTATCTATCGGGATGCAGCAATAACAACAATAAAACGGAGACTCCCACGCAAACCATCTGGCAGCTCGTCCAGAATACCAAGGGTCTTGATTCACTGTCTAAATATATGTCATTGTATCCTGATATTGTGAATACCTTGTCGGGAACAGGGACCCTGACCCTTTTCGCTCCCAATAATGATGCTTTTGCAAGTCTAATGGCAACGCCGGGATTCCCGTCCGACATCAGGCTGATCAATCCTGATCTTATTAAGAATGTTCTTTTGTACCATATTGCAAATCAGCAATACCTGAAAAGCGCTCTTACGTCAGGTACCAATATTACCACTGAAGAATCAGAGGATATAACAGTCAATAGCGACGGGACTCTTAAGACCGGCGCAACGAATCCCAACATTGAAATTGATATGGCCGACCTGAGGGCAACCAATGGTGTGATGCATACGATCAAATCCGTGCTCATTCCTCCATCGGTGGGAGCCACCCTTACACCTTTACTGGGAACTGTTGCCGGGACACTTATGCTGGGTGCCGATTTTTCAACCCTGGCTCGGGCTATTCAGCGGGCCGATTCAGTAGTTCCCAGCGGTCAGCAATCCCTGATAAGCATTTTCTCTTCTACTACTTCCCAGGTTACGGTTTTTGCCCCGCCTAATGCCGCTTTTGACTCGGCAGATATAAAAGTAGGTGATTATTCCGGGACGGTTTGGAGGAACCTGATCCTTTATCATGCCATATCAGGGACCAAGACCCTCTCTGATCTGACGGCTCGTTCCTATCCTTCGCTTATGGGAGAAAATCTTTATATCACTCAATCAACGGCTACGGATTTCGTTAATGGTTACCCGATCTATGTTCCCAATGCGGCACCCGCCTCGAATGGAATTGTCCATGTACTTGGCGGAATCCTCTTTCCGGGCAGCCTGCTCGGGGGAAATGTTACAGGAGTTGTCAATGCGCAGACAGGGGTATTTGATTCGCTTGCCGTAGCCCTGCAACTGACAGGCCTGAATACAACCCTGCAGGGATCAGGTCCTTATACCGTTCTTGCACCTCCTAACCAGGCATTTGTGGGCCTGCTGCAATCCATGCAACTTTCCTCCCTTAGCCAGATTCCTACGGCAACATTGACGGGATTGATATCCTATCATATCATCCCCGGACTGGACTTTTCATCTGATTTTACAAATGGGACCAATTATACAACGCTGGCAGGATCTTCAGTGAAAGCAAATGTAAGCGCCGGCGGAGTAACCTTCACTGATGGGAGCGGGGCTACTGTTGGAATCGCTAATTCCGATATAAAAGCCACCAACGGAGTATTACATGTGATCAAAGGAATTCTTCAGCCTCAATGATCTGATAAAAATTTCCGGGACAGGGACAAAAGAATCTCCCTGACCCGGAAATTTTTTTACCTCATGAATTGATCGAATGTCAGTGAAATATAATACAAGGCACTGATGGTCGGCCCGCCAAGCGATTGAATATACCTTCTGTTGGTAAGATCCGAAGCTCCGATTTTAAGTATTGATTTCATGAAGTTCAGGTGGTATGATACCTGGGCATCAATTGTATTGTAGGAAGGTACGAAACCATTGGCAGGGATTGTAAATGACGACTCCCAGTAAAACCTGGTCTGCCAGCGCCAGACAATATTGAATCCCAGGTTATCCGTTATCCGGTAATTGCTGAAACTAACATTGACTTTATGTTCAGGTGTGTTGAACATCGCCAGGAAACCCGGCGGCACATGCTGGAGTACATTCCAGTTATAATTCGCATCCAGCGTATAGCCATGGGGGAACTGGTAAGTAAACTCTGCGGCTGCTCCCTGGGCGGTGACTTCATTGCTGACATTGGTATAGATCAGAGCGGTATTTCCCGTGATCTGGCCATTCTGATTATCAAAGGCTGTTTCATTCAGTAAAGTTGCGTAGTTGGGGCTGCCATTGGGAAGGGTGTCCGCTGTAACTACACCTACCTGGGTTTCAAAATCATGGTAAATATCATAATAATAAGATAGGTCGTACATGAGATTATTATTAATTACACCGCGGTATCCTACCTCGAACGCGCTTACATGTTCCGGCTTCACCGCGTTAAAATTGGTATATGGGGTAAGCTGCGAAACGGCTTCAGGGGTTATGTTTGCATTATTGTTGAAAACGGCATTCTGAAAGGATGCTACGGAAAGTCCATCGAAAGAAAGAGGCTGACCCTTGGAATTATACCTTATGAGTTTATACTTGTCGGCATACCGGGGTAATCCGCCAAGCAGCCGGTAAGAGATCACATTCAGATCAATATGCTGCCCCTGTGTGGTGGGCATGCGAAATCCGGTCTGGTAAGAAAATCTGAAGTATTGGTTTTGGCCTGCCTTATAAACTGCTGATATACGGGGATTTATGCTTCCTTTAAAATTGATATTTTTATCATACCTGGCTGAACCTGACAGTTTGAGGCGGTTATTTGCCACCCATTTGCTGGCCTGAATATAGGCGCCATATTCGCTGATGGTAATTTTTTTATTCTTGTCATCGAATATGGTTCCATTGGAATTCAGGGCATAGAGCCGGTAGCTTCCTCCGGCCTGCATTTCCATAAAGTGGATAGCATGTTTGAAATCATACTGGAATTCAGCGTGGTACATGTCGGTTTTATCATTGAATCTTGGCCCGTTGGGAACAGTTCCCTGCATGGCTTCCTGTTTTAATTGCTGGAATTCGGCTGAGTTCGGGTCAAGATGCATGGGCTTATACTGTATTCCGTCTACAAGACCGCCGTTATCTACAATGTTGCGGGCATACTTATGTGCTGCTTCCTCGATCTGGAGTTGCTGACTTGCCGGAAGAGTCTGAATCTGACCGGGCTGAAGTCCCTGTTCGTACAGGTAGCGGAGGTATTCAGCCGCATAGGTTGCCAGGTACCCCGAAACATCGTTGAAAAGGGGATTGGCCCGGTTTACAGCAAGGTCGTTGATCCTTTTGGCAAGGAATTCCGTAATATAGGAATCACCTGAATTTTCACGCGTCGTATATGCCCTCACATAAAAGTCATCGCCTCTCAACTGAAGCCGATACTGTTCAATTCCGAAATTTTTCAGTGCATATCGCTGAGCGCCGGTATATATACTGGTGCCGTATCCGCCGTTGTATAACCCGCTAAGTTCCAGTTTGTCGGTAAGCCGGTAATAAAGGCCGACATTAGCTTTAAGGTTTTGTGCCCCATAATCGATCAGGTCAGATTCCTTGTAGGGAGTGACCGATACCACATGGCTGGGGAGATCGCCAGCGGCTGCATAATCCTTGGCGCTAAGGCCCGGGGCAAAAATATTATTATAATAGGAAGTGCCTGAACTGGCGAAGGTATTCCATGCGCTCGATAGCCGGAATATCGACATATTAATGGCCGCTTCGTCTCCCATATAATTCAGTCGATCAGCGCCCGGATTAAAATTGAACCCGCTGGGAGTCCTTCCAATCTCACGATCAAACGAACTGGTTGCATGCCAGTCCTCGGCCTTCATATAAGATAGGTTAACCTTGAAGGCAAATTTATTGTTATAGGCTTTGGCATAACGGATTGAGCCCTCCCATACAGGGGATGGGCCTTTGAAATCCGGTTCCTTGCCTACGTGATTGATCCCTGTTTTCACATAGGCGCTCAACCCCTGGTACTCAAAAGGGTTTTTACTGTTGATCAACAATACCCCGTTGAATGCATTAGGGCCATAAAGAGCCGATGCTGCGCCCGGGATAAGTTCTACGCTTTCCACATCTAGCGATGAGGGCCCGTTCAGGTTTCCGATTGGAAAATTCAGTGCCGGGGCCTGGGTATCCATGCCGTCGACCAGTTGGAGAAACCGGGTGTTCCCGGTGGAGCCGAATCCCCGGGTATTGAGGATCTGGAAATTAATGGAACTCGAGGTGACATCCACACCTTTAAGGTTGGCGATGGATTTATAATAATCGTCAGATGCTACTTCATTCAGCGAACGTATATCCATTTTATCGATAGATACCGGAGATTGCATGATATCTTCTTCCACACGTGAAGCCGAGACCACGATCTCTTTTCCCAGAATGGATTGTGTCTTCATAACTACATTAATTCCGCTTATCGAAATGGTGTTGCCCTGTAACATCGATTTGGTAATATTTTTGGTAACAGTCTGGTATCCCACGTAGGAAAATTGAAGGGTTATGGGCAGGTTCTGCCTGACGGTCAGTTCATATTTTCCATCGGTATCGGTAATGGTGCCGATAACAAGTCCTTTAACAATAATATTCACACCTACCAGCGGATCGCCGGATTGATCTTCAGTCACCTTTCCTGAGATTGTATAATTGTTTTGTGCCAGCGCTCCCGGGGCAATCAGGATTGATGGAATGGCAAAAACCAGGGCAATCTTAAGCCTCCGGAAATTCATTAAATACCTGTTCATATTTGTTTTTTTATCAGGCCGGGTTTGGACCATCTTGCAAACTAAAAAGAATATTTTAAATAAGCCAGAAGAATTGATCTGCACGGGGATTCCGGTTCACATGGATCCGAGCTGGTATAGCAAAGCATATCCTGCTGTCGTATTATCCTGGATTGTGAATTAAGGATTAAAAAACCAGGGAAGCCAGGTAACTGAATTTATTCTAATCAGCTTTTGGAGGATCGGGGGATTTCTGGTTTTCGGACGAAATATGTTTTGCCAGTTTGTCGCATAAGGCATTCACTTCGTTGCTGAGGTACGAATCCCCTGTAGAATTCAGTATGGTCTGGGCAAGCCCCCCGAGGCAGTCGATAAAAAATTTTTTCATATCATCCACGCGCATATCTTTAGTCCAAAGATCTATTCGAAGGGTATTCTGCTGTACATGGTCCCAGACATTTAAACTGATAGCCCTGGTTTCATTGGGAATACCTTTTGCATCGGAGGCCTTCCAGATAATTTTTTCAGGATAATTCTTATTATCGAGATCGATGTTAAAACTGATATCGGTAGATCGCATGAATTTGAATTTGGACAAAAATACGAATGATTTAATAAATTTCCTGTACCCGGAAATTCAGATTGATACCGGCTGTGATTCAGAGGCAAAATGCGTAAAAACCTGAGCTGATTTCGTGATACTCCAGCCGGGTAATATTATTTTTTAAAAGGCAGGTAATGTATTGTATTTTCACGATCCCTGGTCAACTGTATCTTCAGGTTTTCAAGAGAATCGAATTTCTGTTCATCCCGCAATCTTTTTATGAATGACACGGTAAGTACTTTTCCATAAAGATCCCTGTTGAATTCAAGGATATGAACTTCGATCCTGAGCTGGTGGCCGTTAACGGTAGGCCTGACACCTATATTCATCATTCCGCGGAATATCTCGTCCATGTAATTTACCCAAACAGCATAGGTACCGTTACCTGGAATTAGTTTATAGTCATCGGTAACTTTCAGGTTCGCCGTAGGAAATCCCAGTTTATGTCCAAGATGATCACCATGAATGACCTCGCCCGAAAGCCTGTACGGCCTGCTGATAAACCTGGCTGCAGTTTCTACGTCCCCTTCATGCAAGGCTTTTCGAATAGTAGAGGAACTGATCCCGATATGATCAATTTCCTGGCGTGGGATTTCTTCAACTTCGAAACCATATAGGGGCGCATCAATGACCAAATTTTCAAAACTGCCTTCCCGGTTCCGGCCGAAACGGTGATTATACCCGATCACCAGTTTTTTCGTACCGATCTTATCGACGAGGATTTCACGGATAAATTGTTCTGAGCTCAACTGTGCAAATTCACGAGTGAAAGGGATCTTAATAAAATGATCAATCCCGAATTCTTCCAGAATTAATTCCTTTTCACTGATGGTATTGATCAGCTTCAGGAATCCCGGCTCATTATTCAATACCAGCCTGGGGTGCGGCCAGTAAGTGATCAGCACTGATTCTCCTCCGCAATTCCTGGCCGTTTCAACCACCCTAGCCAATACTTTCTGATGCCCCGTATGCACTCCGTCGAAAGTTCCGCTGGTTACCACAGCATAATCCAGCTTCTTGAAATCATTAATGCCATTATATATTTTCATAATCAGATTTCGGTTTTAACTGACTGATTGTCAGGGCATTTTCCACGGAATAATCACCGATTTTAGTCCTCCTCAGGGCGTAAAGGCATGCTCCGCAACCTAACATTTCCCCTAAATCCCTGGCCAGGGCCCTGACATAGAAACCTTTTGAACATGTTAATTTAAAATGAACCAGTGGAAATTCCACACCGGTTATGTCAAAATTATAGATAACAACGGCCCGGGCTTCAAGCTTAAACTCGGTACCTTTCCTGGCAAGCTTATAAGCAGGTTTGCCTTCTTTTTTTATCGCAGAATAGGCAGGAGGGACCTGCAACAATTCTCCCTGGAAAGAAGATGCTGCCTGTCTGAGTTTTTCTTCTGTAATGCCTGAAATATCCCGTTGCTCAATTACCTGTGTCTCCCGGTCATAGGAAGGCCTGATTTCGCCCAGCATGAAAGTACCTTCATATTCCTTCTGCAATTCCTGAAAACTGCCTATCTCCTTGGTCTTCCGGCCGGTACAAATTATAAGTAAACCGGTTGCCAGGGGATCGAGAGTTCCTGCATGACCTGCTTTTTTTATATGAAGAACATTCCTGATCTTCTTGACGATATCAAAAGAGGTCCACTGCAGGGGTTTGTCAATCAGTATGATTTGCCCCGGATCGGTCTCCTTTTCATGTTCATTCATGAATCATAACGGCAATCGGGATATGAATCGAAGGCCTTTTTATGAAAGATATGCTTTATCCCGGCAAAATGGAAAATTGCCGATGCATGTAATCCCTGGAAAAACAACGATGCTATTCTTTTTTCTTGCCCTTGTAACGGATGGCAAAGATCTCCTCAATAAATCCAATAACAACAATGGTAGGTCCGAGGGTCAGGCCAAGAAATCCGAATCCATAAGTGTGTTTATCAAGTGTCATTATGAAGAATCCGATGCCCAGGATCCCGATACCAATTAACATCAGAATATAATTGGTTTTGTTAAAGGCGAGTTTGGTTTTGTTATCTTCCATGATTTTTAATAGAGTTCATCCAATGACATACGTAAATATTTCCTGATTGCCCGCAAAGTACTAAAAAAAGCAATAATAATTCCCAGCAAGGTAATTCCGGAAAAGATATATAATAAATCATTAACATCATTTAACCTTGAGAGATCTTCTATGCGGTTAGATGCGTATTGCAATAAGCCATAAAGTATAAGGGATGCCGTCAGGCCTCCAAGGGCCCCGTACATTATTGCCCGTTTCAGGAACGGCCAGACGATGAAAGAAGAGTTGGCGCCTACCAGTTGCATGCTGCGTATGAGGAAACGTTGCGAAAACATGGCAAGTTTTATGGTGTTGTTGATAAGTACGACCACAATAAATAATAAAACCAGGGTGATCCCTATCAAGATAGCGCTGATCTTCGTTATATTTTTATTGATAGAGTCTACCAGCGACTTTATGTATTGCACTTCGGAAATACCGGAGACCGCCTCAAGTTGTTTCTTGATCATTTGAAGGGAATCGGCCTGTTGATATGACGGATTAACATGGATGACATAAGTGTCACGTAGCGGATTTTCATCCAGGAATTCCTTAAAATCCTCCCCGGTTTCCTTGATGAACATTTGGGCGGCCTGGTCTTTGGAGATGAATTTCAGCGACGGCTGATTGCCGGTTTTCAGAATATAGGGTGCGTTTGAGAGGACATTACGGATCCTTATTATATCGTTTTCTGAGATGTTCTTATCTAGAAAAACCTGTACTTCCAGGTTTTCCCGGACTATGGTAATAAGCTTCTGCGCCTGGAAAATGAGAATGCCGAATAGTCCAATCACGAAAAGTGCGAGAGATATACTGAAAGTAACACTCAGATAGGGAAAACTTCCCAGCTTTTTTTTCTTCCTGTATTTGGCTTCCTCGGTCAATTTCAGTGTGTGGAATTCTCCGGCCCAAAATTAACGTAATCCGCCCGATATAAAAAAAAACCCGCAGAATTCATGTTTCTGCGGGTTCCGGTAAAATCTGATGGCTATTATTTATTATTCTTCAGGATATTAAGCTGACTTATCAAATCCGGATCGGTAACTCTTACCAGGGGCTTTACGGTCCGGGTATTCTGTTCAAGACGATAGTAGTTTTCCTGGTAGAGCAGGAAATATTGCTTTCCGTTTGAAGAATTAATTTCAAGGATCTTGTAAGGACTTCCCGTGAAATTTCCGTAAAGAATGAGGTTCCCGTTTGCAAAGCTGTAATTAAAGCTATATTCCTTTGTCTGAGTGGTTTTGATTGTCAAAACCTTATCTTCTATTTTAGGTGCTGAGGTATGATCGAATTCCTGCGAATTGTCAATACCTGAATTCCCCGTATCAAGATCACCGGCATGCTGATCCATCTCAGGCTGTGGTACAGCCACTTCT
>JBJKSY010000630.1:0-2619 GCA_046703645.1 Cyclobacteriaceae bacterium | reverse complement strand
AGAAATCTGCGACTCCGGAGAACCTGTGTCTTTTTCAGACTTTAACCGACCATGATTTCCGAATAATTCCTGTTTTTTCTCCTTGGTTAAATACATGATTAGCTAAATCTATTAGTTAGAATTTTTTATAAGATGCAAAAATAGGCTAAAAACCGAATGATAACAAAGCAATTCAGGCATTCTTTTTCATGAGAGCCCTGAGCTTTTCTCTTATATTTTCTATGACAACCAGGTAAAAATCAGAGTCAAAGAGTCGAGCGTCACGCCTTGCCTGGATAAGGAATATTATGCCAAAAGGAACCAGCGCAAGGTTAGGCAACCAAACTCCAGCAAAAGGAGTAATAAGTCCCTGTTTGGCCCATTTTTCGCCTAAAATCATGAATACATAATAGATAATAAAAAAGCCGATTGAAACTATGACCGGGAATCCCAACCCTCCTTTTTTAATAATCGCACCCAGCGGTGCTCCGATCAGGAACATGATAAGGCAGGCGAAGGCCTGGGCGAAGATCTTATATCGCTGTACCTGGAAACTCCTTATTTCTGCCTGAAGAATATCAACCCTTTGTGCTGCCATGACAAAATTGTTTTTTATAAAACGGGCTTCGTTCACTGCAACATTCAATATTCTCGGAGAATTAAAATTTCCTGAAAGAACACTGTCGGGCCCTATTTTCTTCCATGAAATCTTGTTACGGAGACTGTCTTCCTTTTTAAGAACAACATTAAATGGTCGGTTGATCTTTTCAGCAGAAGTTATTCTGTTACCCTGGAAGTTTTGCCTTTCCATTTGTTTTTTATGAGAAGATATAGAATCTATCTTTTTTGCCTCCGGGTTGGAAGAAAAGGAAGTACTCGGCTCAAAGGCCTTCTTTCCCTGTGGCTGAACAGGGGGTGCGGGATTATTCTCGCTCATTCCATAGTTCTCCGGCTCGAGTTCTTTGGGGATCTCAAGGTTAGCCATCGCTACACTGAATTTTCTTTTCAGGTTATCGAAAGCCTGATAGCGCTCATATAGACTTTGTGCCTTCATAGAATCGACATCATGATGAAGTTCCTGCACATTTTTCATGACACGATTACCCTTGAATAATTCTTCCTTTGTCCTCTTCAGATCAAAAGCAGCCATACTGAAAATAATCCTTCCATGAGTAAAGCTGCTCCGGCTGAATGGAGGAGCTTTTGCCTGCCTGTATCCTTCCCGTAAGGGGCTATCTCCTTCGGAATAGAACCTTCCGTTGTAAAGGTCCATTACCAGATACCGGGCATTGAGAATAGTATACATCTGACCTGAATCCGCCAGTGTCACTTCTTTATTCCCGTTACCCTGTGTATGATCATAGATGATTATTCCTTTCAATGACCGCCCGTCAGGGAACTTTTTAGTTACCTTGATCTGGTAGCCGGGAATATCGCTGTAAAATGTCCCTTCTTTAAGATTGAGCGCCGGGGTCTTATTTTTTATATCCCATAAAAGGCTGAAGGCCTTTAAATTGGCCTTTGGAACGAGGAAATTATTTGACAGATAAGCAATTGCAGTCAACATTATGCTGATCATAAATATGGGGATCAGGGTCCGGAGCAGGGATACTCCTGAACTCTTTATGGCTGTTAGTTCGGAATGTTCACCCAGGTTACCGAATGTCATTAAGGAAGACAGCAGGACAGCTAGCGGAAAAGCATTGGGGGTCATGTTTATGCTGAAATACCCCAAAAGCTGCCCATAAATTTTCATTCCCACGCCCTTTCCCACCAGGTCCTCGAAATATTTCAGCAAAAACTGAAGAAGAAGGATAAAAACAACGATGAAAAAGGTCATGAAGAATGGTCCGAAAAATGAATTAACGATTAGCTTGTCCAGCTTCTTCATGAAAACCTATTTTACGATAAAGATATTTGGAATTCTTTTATCCCCCAACAATCTCCTTTAGGTTCTGGATCAGATGATCCCAAAGCTCATGAGCTTCATCCTTATCCTCGATGTCGGAATAATCAAATATTTTAACGAAAACGGTTTGGGTAAGTTCATTTTCCTCAAGCTTGATCTCTGTAAAAGCGGCATCACCGTTGACCATATCGTCAACAAACTCGAATTTAACATAACTGTTGGCCCTTTGAGCTACGAGTTTGGCCCTATGGCTATCCCCTTCCCACACAAAATGAAATAATTTGTCTTCATCTATTGTAACATCATCGGCATACCACTGGGAAAGCCCGCCGGCGGTAGATATATAGGGGAATAACATCCTTCGGGATGCATTGAATTCATATTCCTTTTCAAACCTTAACCCTCGCATAATGACCAATAATTTTGCTCTTGCTTTGAATATAGAATAAAAATGGAATTAAACAAAAAAATCCAATATTTCATTGCCAGAAAATAAAGGTAAATGTAATTTCGCAGTCTTATTTCAGGGCAGGAAAACGTATTATTGACTTATTGAAGATTGGATTTGTACAATTGCTCTAATGGCTAAAATCAATAAAATTCAGCTTTCAGACATAGCCATTGAAGAATTCTTTAAATTAACACTTCCAAATATGGCGAGGTAGCTCAGCCGGTTAGAGCGTAGGATTCATAACCCTAAGGTCACGGGTTCAACTCCCGTCCTCGCTACG
>JBJKSY010000629.1:0-2874 GCA_046703645.1 Cyclobacteriaceae bacterium | reverse complement strand
GAAAGTCTTTTTTGAAATCGTTAACCTATTTCCCTTCGTATAATATTTCATAAACGGCCTGGGCGACAAACCGGGTAGCCTTCTCACTTTTTAATTTCACTCCGACCTCAGCCAAAGCTATGGCGTTATTGGTCCTTATAATGTCCGGGGAATCTTTTTTAAGGGTTTCCAAAGCGCCCTGACCCTGGCAGGGATTCCCGAATGAGGCGTCAAAATCCTTTCCTGTTTTACCTTCGAGACAATTCAATACATGATGTAGATGCATTTGAATGTCTTTCAGATTGGGTGCTTTCTGCGCAAATTCCGCATGTTTAATGGCCGTATGATAGGGATCGTCTGCCTGCGCAACGGCAGCCTTTTTATGATTGACCGCCGGAACACCGGCCCTTGCTGATTCATTTAAGATTACCACGGAGAAAAACAAAACCGACATTAATAAATAGATGCTTCCCCTGATTTTGTTGTACATTGTCTGCGTATTCATTTTGTTCCTTTCTTTTTAAATTAAGTTGAATTTTATTAAATAAACGGGTTTAATTATTCAGCTTATAGCCGGAATTTTAAATATATACCCGGCATCCATTTCAGGAAAATAAAATCCACGCAGGCATTGTGACATAGTATTTCCCTTAATTTTGACTTGATTATCAATAAATTATCGGTTACTCCCATGTTAAACAAATAACCGTCGGATATGTTTTGTCATTTTTACAAAAAAAATTCTGAATTAGGTTTTCTTTAAATGCCAAACATTATTAATTGTTTGTGGTTAAAAATTCAAGATCTAGTGTAAAAATTCTCTAATGACGCTTTGAAACAGTTCTCTTTCCTGTATCACTTTAACTGAAATTAAAATGAAGTCAGTACTTATTTTCCTTCTGACCATTCCCGTTATTTTATCGATGTGTAAACAAAAAGTAAACAAATCAAATAACGGGCAGGGAATAACCTGGGCTGCAGGATCTTTTAACTCAAATGGCAAACGGATCTATTTCACGGCTACCAGCGACCGGGGGACACCCATAAAATATTCCGGCGGACCTTCAGCGGGAATGATGATGATGGGCGGCACATATGCATGTGTTTCCTGTCATGGAACTGATGGGAATGGCGGAAGGCATGTAATGGGTAACGAAATCATGGATTCACCGGGTATCCGCTGGTCCACCCTGACCAGTATGAAACGAAAAGATCTTGGCAAAAGCGAAAATGATACAAGCATTAGCCCATATACTTTTGAAGATTTTAAAAAAGAAGTTATCGACGGCAGGGATGTTGGAGGTGAAAAATTGAAGCCGGGCATGCCCCGGTGGCAAATGAGTGATGCAGATTTAAAAGATTTGATGGACTATCTCAAGTCATTGGATTGAGTAAATCGGAAATTCTTTCTGACAATCAAAAATCCAGGTTAGGATAAGAATATAATTGAATTGAAATCGGGATAAATTAATAAAAAACGAAAAAAACATTGAACCTGATTTTCAAGGAGGGAAGAACAGAAGGTTATAGAATCTCAACGTTGTCCGGATTGTCCAGATCCGGCCTTCATTAAGGGATGTCCCGCGAAAATCGATTTCCCGGGATTTATTGATATTTCTGCACATCCAACCCGTTTCTTATCGCCTCTTCAAGAATTTTAATATTTATGTCTTTTAAAGTCTTGAACTTAATGCAATACCCTGTTACGCTTGCCTTGCCTATATTTTTACCATACGTTTTGGTCAAGAACTTCTTATCATTGATGCCAAGGATATAGACGGATATCCCGGTTTTGTTTCCACTCATACCAATTTGATAGAATTCCCTGGTTTTCCCATCGGCATAATTTATGTTGCGGGTTCCGTATCCGATACTGGGATTGGAAACGGTTTTATTTTCACTGTTCTTGCCATCCAGAAACCATAACTTGCATGCAGGCATTATTTGCAGAATGATGCGGTGCAATTCCTGCATATCGCTGCGTTTCGGCTCAGGTATACTGGCGATATATTCCTTGATTTGTGCCTGTATGTTCATGGAAGATTAAAATTATTGGTTGCTTTGTTTTTAATTGTTGTCTACTATATAATTCAGCTCGGTCACCCCGTTTGTAAATCGCCGGGTGGTCAGGAGTTGCAGTTTTATCTTATCCCTGATGTCAACAAACAATGGAATGCCCTGCCCAAGAATAACCGGATTGACAAATAACCAGTAGCCGTTAATTAAATTCAGTTGAATAAGTGTATGGGTAGCTGACGGGCTGCCGAAAAGCAGGATCTCTGAACCGGGCTGTTGCTTTATTTCATTTATCCTTTCCGAAAGGTTGCCGCTGATAACCGTAGTATTTTTCAAGCCCTCTTCTTTCATCGTTCTTGATAAAACAATTTTATGCGCCTGGTTATACCATTTAGAATGTTCAATGTCGTGCCTGGATGCATTCGGCTCATTTCCCGCGGAAGGCCAGTAATTTTCCATCATCCGGTAGGTTACCCGTCCGTATAATGCAGCGTCTGTGTTACCTATCCGTTTCCCGATATAATCAAATAGCTCTTCATCGACCCTGATCCAGTTCATTTCTCCTTTCGGTCCTGCCACAAAACCATCTAATGATATGTGCATGAAAGAAATTATTTTTCTCATAGGGCTCTGAATTTTATAGTTGTCTATGGTTTATTACAGATTTTTTATAACAACCTCGAAAGGTTGGTACCAGGAAATCATTGGGTGTTTTGGCGGACAAACCTATCGAATTGCAATATTAATAAAGCTGTATCCGGGAATAAATTGCTCCCACGAAATCACCAGGTCAATAAAGTAAGTTTTTGTTAAAGTTACTTTTACCTCAAGTTGTCAAATTTAATCAAACTTTATATAACCTAATTTCCTCAGAAACGA
>JBJKSY010000628.1:0-7438 GCA_046703645.1 Cyclobacteriaceae bacterium | reverse complement strand
AAATCGATGGCAGCGCCATCCCCGGCCATACCCGGCTTCTCACCAATAATCATGGTACAGGCGGAATTGATCTTGTTTATTACAGCACTCAGGTTTCCGCTCTGATTGGATGCAATAAAAAGAATGTTGCATTTCCCGATCTCATTGACAGAACCATACTTTTCAATCCTGATGTTCTGGTTAACTACTTTCTTGGAAGCAGCCAGCTCATCGAGATAAGAATTTACATCGGCCGATCCCAGGACACCGATGACGAAATCACCGGTTTTATAGGAGGCAGGCCATTCCACAAATTTTGTGAACTGATAGATGAATCCTGCCTGGAATTTCGCCACCTGGGCAAATGACTTCATGGAAGTCAGGCAGAAAATCAACAGTATTAAGGTTATTATTTTATTACGCATTGTCTTGTCTTTTTAATTGGTGCGAACTCAATCGCAAATAACTTTTTAATAGAAAGGAAGCGGGAAGGTTCAGGTTCCCGCTTCTCTCCCGGTTAAAGTTTATAATTCAGACCAATTCCGAACATCCGGCTGATCTGGCGCGGATACACTGTCAGCAATTGGTTGACTGATTCAACAAAGGGTCCTGAAAGAAGGTCATTGCCGAATACATAAACATCAAGCTTATTTGCAGCCAGGTTCTTGTCCACCCTGAGGTTTAAAATAGTCCTGTGGTCATGTTTCCCGAAACTGGTCATATAATCGCTGCTGGAGCCGCCGATCAGCGGGTTGAACCTCTGTGCCTGGAAGTCATAAGAAGATTCAATTGTACCGAACCGGTTATCATAAGCCGTACTGTATAATCCCGACAGGCTCACATGTACATCGGAAGGAAGTCCGATGGAAGCCTTGGCACGGAAAACATGCTCCGGAACAACAGGATAATCCTTGTTCACAAGAGTCAGGTCGCCGGTCGAAAGCGTTGAGATATCGAAATCCGAATTTTCCTGGTATTGTTGTTTATTCACAAAATAGGAATGTGAAACTTCAAAGGTCATACCGGGCCTGGGTTGATACTTCACTATGGTTTCAGCTCCATAATTTGTGCCTTTGATATAGCTCCCGTAATAGGACGGAAGGATATATTCTCCCGGCCGTGTCGGGGATGGCTGTATCTTGTCGAATAATGCCGGGGAATTCCCTACGGCATTCTGGAATTCTGAATAGAACAGATTTGTTTCAACATACACTTTCGCGAAAGGCTGGAACCTGATGCCCAGTTCATAATTTGAAAATGAAGCAGGCTCTGTATGCGGACCATTTATCGCAGCAGCATTGTAGTGACCCGGAAATGCAGTAACCTGGCCGGCTATCTGCTGGTTAGTTGCAGCCTGTATGGTTGCCAATCCCGTAGGACTCGTAACATAAGCCTGTGCTGCAGCCTGCGCAGTGGCGGCATCAGCCCCGGCACCGATAGCCTGCTGGTAAACCTGGTTGTATACGCTTGCCTGAACCAGCGGATAAGCAAAATTGTAGAACGCATCCGGCGTAATAGCCCGGAAAAGTGAATACTCGATTCCGGTCTGGTTATAACCGGGGGTAGTATATGATTTATTATACCCACCCCAGATAGTCAATTTCCCGGTAGGAGTATAAACCATTTTTGCCATCGGGGAATAGTAGAAATTATCATTGATCAAAGAAAAGTTCTCAGCCTTTATCCCGAGATACATGGCCAGCTTGTTCTTTACAATGGAAACTTTAACTTGCACAAAAGCCCCTTTCAGGTCTTCCTGGCGCTTGTTCTTCAGGAACTGGATGCCATCTGTGCTGAAGAAATTATGAATGTTATAATTTACAAGACGGTAGTTGCCGCCGATCGAGAACTGGTTGAAACCGGCAGTCAGGTTATCCTGTATTTCAAAGTCCACGATCCCGTTGTTGGCATCAAATCCTCCGCCAAGGGCATAATGTGATTGTTCCTGGTTGGTGGAAATCCTGGCAAAGAGGGAATGTTTATCACTGAAGTTGAATTCTCCTTTGATGTTACCCACCTCGCGGCTGCTGTTATCGCCGGCCAGGTATACGGAATCCCTGACCATGGGCTGGGGATTGAAACTGGCATCGGGTACAAAATAAGAAAGTGAAGGCGGGTTGTAGGCATTATATGCATTCCTCAACGTGGAATTAACATGCAGGTTCGTTGAAAGAGTAAATATATCTGAAGCCTTGTATGACAACCCAAATCCTCCCGAAAGTGTCTTTACCGTGTTATCATTTCCTGTAAAACGATTTACAACTGTCTGGTCGCCCACACCATTGTTTCCTTTTAGCGTATAGGAGGGATCAGTGGTCTGGCTGAGCTGATCGTATCCGTTGAAATAGCTGAATTTACCGTAAACATTCGCTGAAAGCTTACTGTTCAGCTTTTTCGAAAGACCCAGGCTAAGATCGGTATATCCGGGCATGGCGGCCTTGATCTCTGCAGCCAGCTTCGGTCCGTCTTCAGGATGTTTCGTGAAAATACTGATCACGCCGGTTGCGGAATTGGCACCATAAACAGTCCCTCCGGAACCCTTTATTACTTCGATACGGTCGATCATGGATAAAGGAATATCATAATTCCCGTGCTGGAAATCCGCCCACATAAGGTCAAGGAGTGGGGTGCCATCCAGAAGTACAAGTACCGATCCGTCATAGGTGTTACGGATATACCCGTTCGAATTCATGTAATCGTTCGAAACACCCCAGAAACCGGGCACATCCTTAAGCAAGTCAAGGATATGGGTTGCGCCGGAATTGGCAATGTCTTCAGAAGTGATAACATAAATGGAAGAAGGCACATCCATGATGTTCTCAGCTTTTTTTGAGGCCGAGGTTACCTCCATGTTCATCAGCTTGTCTAATGACATATCGAATACGTCATTATTGTCCTGGGCATTGGCCAGGCTGAATGCAAAAAGCAATCCTAATAATGCATAAATCTTAATTTTCATAAGGTTTTAAGTTTAAATTGATTTCATTTTTCGTGGAAACCGTTTCTGCCATCCCTGGAATCTCCGTTCCGGGAATGGTAAAACATCGATTTTAAAATCATGGCAAGGTTAGGCCGGGAATCCCTAAGAGAATAGCACCAATGATTAAGCGGGGGAATAGTCTGAGTAAACGGGGTTGTATCTAAGAATTTGAGATAAACCTGACGGATGCGGAAAAAGCTGCATACCGCTCAGAATCACAGTATATTATCAGGGCGAAGGGTATTCGTGGCCGGGATTCCTTAATTCTGTAATTAAAATTATATTAAGACCTGTAACCATCGGGGCCTTATCGAGTAACCAAATTGAAAAACAAACTGAAAATACAGGTGTCCGAACTGACAGATGAATCGATCATGTTACGGGTGAAAGAAGGTGAGCTGGCCGGGCTGGAGGAATTATTCGAAAGATATCATGTGAAGCTATATAATTTCTTCCTGCGTATGACTTTCGAAAAGGAAGCCAGCCAGGACCTGACACAGAATCTCTTTTACCGGATAATCAAATACCGGCATACATTCATCGGAAACGATAACAGCTTTAAAGCCTGGATTTACCAGATGGCAAGAAATGTGCATTCGGATCACTACCGGCAACAGAAAAGGAAAAATGACCATATAAAGAGAATGAACAACAACCACAACAATTTATCCGAGTCATCAGGGTCATATGGAGAAGAAGATTTCGACAGGCTGGATAAGGCCTTATTGAAATTAAAGCCTGATCAGCGCGAGATCCTGGTGCTCAGCCGGTACCAGGGTCTGAAGTATGATGAAATTTCTAAGATCAAGAATCTTTCGGTACCTGCGATTAAAGTCCAGGTGCACCGGACCATCAGGGAATTAAGAAAAATTTATTTTGATGAACAAAGGAGGCAGTTATGAAATGCGAAGAAGTCCGAAACCTGCTGATTGAATATATCGACGGCAATTCCGCCAGGGAGATTCAATCGGAAATAGAGTCACACCTGAAGGAATGTGCTGAATGCCGTAAGGAATATTCCGAACTGCAAAACCTGTTCAGGCTGATGGGAGAACAAAAGCCGGATGAGCCTGACGAAAGTCTTCGCCGGAATTTCAAAAGCATGCTCGCATCCGAAATTGAAAAGCAGCGTGTCGTCGAGACTGTCAGGGATATTCCGCTTCACCATCTTTTAAATATTAAATGGTCATCACCCTTTCTTCGCATTGCTGCCGGAATCATCCTGCTGGTGGGCGGAATATCCATCGGGATGTTATTAAAGTCCGGAATGGATAGCGGTCGTTCAAAACAATTGACGGAACTGAAATCCGAAATGAAGGACATGAAGGAAATGCTGATGATGACCATGCTTACCGGCGAATCGGCAAGCCAGCGTATCAAGGCGGTCAACTATTCGGCGGAAATTCCTTACCCCAATCAAAAAGTAATTGCCGCCCTGGTGTCAACGCTTAATCACGACAAAAACGTTAATGTTCGAATGGCGGCCGCCTATTCACTTGAAAAATTCTGGGACAACGCTGTGGTAAGAGATTCGCTGGTAGCTTCCCTTGATCATCAAACGGAGCCTATCCTGCAGATCGTGCTGATCAATATCCTTACTGAAAAGAAGGAATCGAAAGCGGTGAAGCCCATGAAAAATATCATAGACAATAAAAATACGATGAAGGAAGTGAAGGAGATCGCCGAAAAAAGCATAAAGGTTCTTTCGTAAATAAACGAGTTCCTTAATAGCGCCGGCAGGTACATGAATAACGAATCTTATTGGATTGAATATAGCCTCAGGCAAAAACCGGATTTGCCTGTCAACAACACAAATCAATTAAATTAAAAATTATGAAAACTTTAAAATTCTTATTGACCCTAATGATATTCCTGGGAATGATCCGGCTTGTAAAAGCTCAGGATTATAAAATTCCAGTGGATAATTCAAAAGACGGTAAGCTGACCCTGAACGAATTCATGGGTGATCTCCCGGTTACCGGTTATTCCGGAAATGAAATCGTGATCACCACCGCTTCGGGGGATTTTAAAATGGATGAGGAAGAAAAGGAACGTTCAAAAGGACTGAAACCGATCTATTCGGCCGGTGTGGATAATACAGGCATCGGGCTGCATGTCGAAAAAAACGGGAACCAGGTTACAATTCAGTGCCTCGTGCCCTTTACAAAGCATGCAGAATATTCCATTAAGGTTCCGGATAATTTTTCCATCAAGGCGGAAAGCGGCTGTGAAAGGAATCTCGGGATCAGTGTGGAAAACGTAAAAGGCGAAATCGATATCAAGAACTGCCAATCCATTAAACTTAAAAATGTATCCGGCCCCCTGGTGCTTTCGGCGATCAGCGGAGAAATTGATATTACTTTCGCTTCGCTTGTCAGCGATAATCCTTATTCCATCTCCGACATCAGCGGCGACATTGATGTGACCCTCCCGGCGACGGCTGCGGTAAATCTTAAAATGAAAACAGTTACGGGAAACATGTACACTGATTTTGATATACCGGCTGAAAAAACCAATAACCTGAAACGCGTAGGAGGTTCCGATGTTGAATTTCCCTTAAACGGCGGAGGTGTGGATTTCAGCATCGTCAATATCAGCGGTAATATATACCTGCGGAAGGGAAAATAACCCGGAGTTCCAACCATAAATAAACAGGAAACATGATGAAAATATTAGCTATAATGATACCGGTATGTCTTATTGCCGGTATCCTTCATGCACAGACGATCATTGATAAACAATTCAGTTTCTCACAAAAGCAAACGGTGACCCTGAATATCCAGTTTGCCGATTCCATTCGAATCATCCCCTGGAATAAGGATGAAATTGATATGCACGCTTCCGTTAACATCAATGACAATAAGGACAATGACCTTTATCACTGGACTTTTGATGATTCGGGAACCGGGCTTAGTATTAAGGCGAAATTGTCGGAAAAGGATGCCAAAGAAAGATTCCGCAATTGCGACTGCTGCTGTAATGATATGCAGATTTATTGCGAGGTTCATGTGCCTGCCCGTGCGGCTATTTCCGTGGAAACCATAAATGGAAACATAATTCTGTCAGGCATGGGGAATGACATCCATGTGAAAACGATCAGCGGGTTCATCGACCTCACTGCTCCATCTGATCTTAAAGCGGATATGGAATTCAAAACAATTTCCGGGATGGTATTCACGGATTTTGCATTACATCCTTCCAATCAGCATCATTCCGGCCCCACCGATTTTATTACAAGCCTCAACGGGGGAGGAAATACCGTAAATCTTCAAACCATCAGCGGGAATATTTATTTCAGGAAATCGGATTGATGTGGAATAACCTGTAAACATTCATGAGGCTGTCTCACAGGGACAGCTTCATTTTTTTTGTTCAAGAAAGGTAATTTTGAGAAAGATCGTTATAACAATCCTGCCTTTTGTATCTCCCGGAAGACCTTTTCGGGTGTCAGCCAGTTAAGGCATGCCAGGTCATGTCGCCGGCATGTTCCTTTGCCGAATACCGTACAAGGCCTGCATTCCAGCTCTTCTTTCGAGATCTGTATATTCAATGCCTTGTTGAGATGGTAGGCTCCGAACCCGGCATATGGATGAGTGGCGCCCCAGATAGTGACTGTTTTTATACCGGCAAGGGATGCCATATGCATATTAGCTGAGTCCATGCTGATCATCAAATGAAGGTTCTTCATCAGGTCCAGTTCCCCGTTGAAATCAAGTTCCCTGACAGCATTGACCGAACCGGGAAATTCTCGGATAAGCTGATCGATGCCTTCCAGTTCCTTTGATCCGCCGCCAAACAGGAAATAACGGAACTTGCCCCGGCTCTGAATCATTTTCATCAGGGATCTCATATTTTCCATGGGCCAGTTCTTCAACGGGTGTTTTGAAAAAGGAGCGATCCCGATCCATTTTTCACCGGGTTCCTTTGGAAATTTTTTCAGTATCCCGTTTACCGAAACGGGATCAAAATTAAAATAGCTATCCCGCTGGATCCAGGTTTTCAGGGGAATGTACCTGAATGCATCGAGGTAACGTTCGGTGGTATGCTTTAAAGGATGAAATATATTTCCACTAACCAGCTCTTTTTTTTCGTTTCTGCCTTTGTCGATCCGGTATACATGTTTACCGCTGAGCCGGAAAAATGTGGAAAGAATATATGTCCTGATGACCCCGTGAAGGTCGACGACATAATCGAAATCAGCCATCCTGGTAAGGTCCCTGTATAACCGGTAAAGTCCAGGGAAGCCTTTGTATTTATCTTTAAAATCTGCGGTCACCAGATCCAGGCCTTTTACGTCTCTGAAGAAGGGCATGAATAATGATTTGGTGACCAGGGTAATTCTGAGTTCCGGGTTGATTTGCAGCAATCCGCGGATCACCGGAAGGGTAAGAGCCACGTCCCCGATAGCGGAAAACCTGAATACCAGGATGCGTAAGGGCCGGTTGTCAGTTTCTGTTGCCAAGAATATTAATTAGTAAT
>JBJKSY010000627.1:0-4202 GCA_046703645.1 Cyclobacteriaceae bacterium | reverse complement strand
CATTTAAAAAATGGAAAAATTACCGTGTCATTCTCGAGAATTACGGGTTACTGGTATATCCGCGGTCAGGCTCTGAAGCTTCCGACCTTCTTGAGCATAAAAATGTCAGGATGATTGATGCACCCCTGCTGGAAATCTCAGCATCCTATATCAGGAAATGTTTGAAAAAAGGGAAATCCGTTAAATATATGGTGCCTGATCCGGTAATCCAACTGATTGAAAGCCGTAAGCTGTATCGTTAATGAACCGTTTTAAACGGTAAGAATATCCTTTTCTTTTTTGGCCAGCATTTCATCTACTTTCTTAATATAATCATCCGTCATCTTTTGCACTTCCAGTTCGGCCTTCTTTACGTCATCTTCAGAAATGTGCTCCCTGACAAGTTTTTTGAGATGCTCGTTGGTGTCCTTTCTTATATTCCGGATGCTTACCCTCCCGATTTCGGCTTCATGCTTTGCCTGTTTTACCAGTTGAACCCTCCTCTCTTCCGATAAAGGCGGAACATTCAGGCGAACCATTTCACCGTCATTCTGAGGCTGAAGTCCCAGATCGCTCGTCTTAATGCATTTTTCTATTTCCGGGACCAGGGATTTGTCCCAGGGTTTAATGGTGATGGATCTTGCGTCCGGGGTATTGATAGAGGAGACCTGGTTCAGGGGAGTTGGAGTACCGTAATAATCGACCACCAGCCCGTCGAGCATGCCGGGGGTGGCTTTACCGGCCCTGATTTTTCCGAAGGCAAAATGAACATGCTGTATGGCTTTTTCCATTAAATCTGTAGCATGCTTCAGGTTCGAATTGACATCATCCATGATCGTAACGATTTTTTATGTTAGTTAACAAGGGTTCCGACTTCTTCACCCATCATGATTTTATATAAATTGTCGGGTTTATTCATATCGAATATGATGATCGGAAGATTATTTTCCTGGCAAAGTGTGAAGGCGGTCATATCCATTACTTCGTAACCATTCCTGAAAACTTCCTGGAAGGAGATCCTGGTGAACTTGGTTGCGGTGGGATCCTTTTCCGGATCCGCGGTATAAAGCCCGTCAACCCTCGTCCCTTTTAACACGACATCGGCTTCAATTTCGACCGCCCGCAGGCTCGCCGTAGTATCAGTTGTAAAATACGGACTGCCGATCCCTGCCCCGAAAATAACGATACGTCCTTTTTCAAGGTGCCGTACTGCCCTGCGGCGTATGAATGTCTCACAAACCTGTTCCAGTTTCAGTCCTGACATTAACCTTGTATACATCCCGGCTTTTTCGAGGGCACTTTGTAGCGCCATGCCATTGATGACCGTAGCAAGCATTCCCATATAATCTCCCTGCACCCTCTCCACGCCGATCTTTTCTGCATCTGAACCCCTGAAAATATTTCCACCCCCGATAACGATGGCAATCTCCACATCGAGATCCTTGATTTTTTTTATTTCTTGAGTATAATGATCAAGTTTTGCAGGATCAATGCCATGGGATTTGGTTCCCATCAGGGCTTCCCCGCTTAATTTAAGCAGTATTCTTTTGTACTTCATCAGGCTTCCGGGTTCATAATCACAAATATAACATGGCTGCATTGATAACAAAACAGCCCCCGCTAAATTCAATTCCTGATTATTTGCCTTCGGTCTCCTGAATTTTGCTTAACGTTTGTCTCTAAATGGAGAGTCCCGTTTTTCTGACCTTGCCGGTCATCTTAAAAATTATGACCCATTATAAATTTCATCTCTTGGCAATGCCATATTCCATTTATGATTTCTTTAAAGGGGTATTTGTTATGACTTTCCTTGAAATAGATATCTTTGTTCAAAACAGTTTTATCATGAATATCCGGCGGGTAACCGGGCTTTTGATCCCGGTTTTCATTTTTGTTTTCTGGAGCTGTGCCCCGCAGAAGAATATCCCCTCGGGTAAACCGGCGACCCAGGTTCCGGGACCGGATACGATCCCTGCAGATACAGGAATCCAGGTCATTAGCAGGCCGGTATATCATGCTTCCCGGACCCTGTATGATGAATTGCTGAATACCAGGCTTGACATCAGCCTTGACTGGAAGAACAGATGGGTAAACGGAGTGGCAACCCTTGACCTGCGGCCATATTTCTACTCGCAGGATTCCCTGGTACTTGATGCCAAGAATTTTGATGTTCACAGTGTCAGCCTGGTAAAGGGCAACCAAAACCTTGATCTTGACTTCAGGAATACCGGTAAGCAACTAATCATACACCTGGATACCATTTATTCCCGCAATGATGAATACGAAGTTAAAATCAGCTATACTGCAAAACCCCTGGAACGCAAGATACAGGAAGGTGAAGCCATTGAATCCGATCAGGGATTCTATTTTATTAATCCCGATAATAAAGATCCTAACCTTCCGAGGGAAGTATGGACCCAGGGGGAAACGGAATCCAATTCCTGCTGGTTCCCTACGATCGATGCACCTGATCAAAGGTGTACCGGGGAGATATACTTTACCGTCGACAATAAATTTGTGACTCTTTCCAATGGTGTTCTGGTTTCCTCAAGGCAGAATAATGACGGTACACGAACGGATTACTGGAAAATGGATCAGCCCATAGCTCCTTACCTATTTGTGGTTGTGGCGGGAAATTTTTCTGTTATAAGGGATCATTGGAATGACGTTCCGATTTATTACTACGTGGAGCCCGCCTATGCTCCCTATGCTAAAGACATATTTGGCCGTACACCGGAAATGATGTCATTTTTTTCACGGATACTTAATTACAAGTTTCCCTGGCCAAAATATTCAGAGGTGATCGTCCGGAATTTTGTTACCGGTGCCATGGAAAACGCTACTGCAACGGTTTTTAATGAGGACTTGCTGAAAGACGATCATGAACTGGTCGATGAAAATGATGATAATACAATAGCCCATGAACTGTTCCATCACTGGTTTGGCGACCTCGTAACATGCGAATCATGGGCAAATATTCCCCTGAATGAGTCATTTGCCAATTATGCAGAGTACATGTGGAATGAATATAAATACGGATCCTATGAGGCCGACCTTCATGCCATGGATGAACGGGATCAGTATTTTGATGAAGCCCGGACCAAACAGGTCGATCTGATAAGGTTCAATTATGCGAACAGGGACGATATGTTCGACAGCCATTCCTATTCCAAGGGAGGGCTCATACTTCACATGCTCAGGAAATATGTCGGGGATGATGCCTTTTTTACCGCCCTGCACGACTACCTCGAAGAATACAAGTTTTCGTCAGTTGAGATTCACAATCTTCGGCTCGTTTTTGAAAAAGTAACGGGAGAGGACCTGAACTGGTTCTTTAATCAGTGGTTCCTTGCCTCGGGTTATCCTGATCTGAAGGTAATTGACTCATATACTGACGGAAAAGTAACCGTAACGGTAAGACAGCTCCAGAACCTTGAAACAACCCCGCTATATAAGCTTCCGCTTTATATTGATATTTGGTCTGGCGGTCAAAAGTTCCGGTTTCATGTAGTGATCAATAAGAATATTCAATCTTTTACATTTTCCGTACCGTCTAAGCCCGACCTGGTATTGTTTGACGGGGAACAGCAATTGCTGGCAAAAATCGACCATCCGCTTTCCATCAGGGAATATATCTACCAGTATTACCATACCGATAAATTTTACCCGAGAAATCTGTCCCTGGACACGCTTGCAACCATGACCGGTGACAGTTCGGCAAGAAAAGTTTTATTTGATGCCATGTCGGATCCCTTCTGGTATTTCAGGCAAAAAGGGGTTGACGCATTTGAAAAATATAAAGGCCCCGACAGCCTTCGCGTTATTAATAAGGCCAATGATCTTGTCCTTCATGACAAGGATGCCAGGGTTCGGTCAGATGCCCTTAATACCCTTCTTTCGATTGGGGGTCAAAGGTATACGGATACATACAAACTTGCATTGAATGATACCTCTTATGCAGTCATGGGCTCGGCTCTTTACGCCGAAATGAAGACGGAACCCCGTGAAATCCCGGGACTCGTGAAAAGATTTGAAAATTACAACAGTCTATATATTGCCATCCCCCTGGCAAGCTATTTTATCGATAAGGGGGATCCGGGTCGTTATAGCTGGTTTGTACAAAGGATATATCATATGAAATGGGAAGGTTTATATTACATGCTCCAGTATTTCGGTCAATTTTTAATGAAAGCGCCGGAAATGGATCAATATAAGGGAGTTGC
>JBJKSY010000626.1:0-7709 GCA_046703645.1 Cyclobacteriaceae bacterium | reverse complement strand
AAGAACAAAAGAGGATTATGGCTGGATGTAAAAAACATCGGTAGTCCCATAAATACACCGGAAGATGAAGATTTTCCGTTTATAGATTATGACAGCAAAACGCTTTATTTCAGCAGCAAAGGGCATGACGGAATGGGAGGATTTGACATTTATAAATCAGTGTATGATTCCGCCAAGGAAAAATGGATCGATCCTGTAAACCTGGGTTATCCCATAAATACCCCGGATAATGACATATCATTTATCAGCACCAAGGATGGTAAAAGAGGTTATTTTTCTTCCGTCAGGGAGGATGGTTACGGATACCAGGATATCTATATGTTTACCATTCCTGAAGAAATAAGGAAAATAAATTCCGAACACAAGAAAATAACAAAGGATACAACTGTTATCGCCCTGAAGCCTGTTATCCTGAATATTTCCGTTCAGGATGAATCAGGTAATCCCCTGGATGCCGAAGTCCGCCTGAGGAATAACGATGATAAATACCTGGGACCGGTGACAAAAATTGCAGACGGGAATTACCAGGTTTCCCTGGTATTCAGGGATTCAAAAAATTGTACGCTCTCGGCTGAGAAAAGCGGATTTTTATTCTCGAGCAAAAATATTTCCCTGCCGGCCTCTACCAGGCAGGAACAGACACTTTCGCAGACACTGGTTCTCAGGAAACTTGAAACAGGAAATACAATGGTATTAAGGGGAATCTATTTTGATTTTGATAAGGCTACCCTGAAACAGGAATCCTTTGTCGAGATCAATAAATTATACCAGATGCTGAACAGCAACCCCCGCCTTATTGCCGAAATTGACGGCTACACCGACAATATAGGACCGGCCCATTATAATTACATACTGTCGTACCGGCGGGCCCAGGCCGTCATGAATTACCTTCTCAAAAGAGGGATAGATCCCATCCGCCTTCATGCTGTCGGGTTCGGTGAAAAATACCCTATTGCTTCAAACGATGATGAAAAGGACGGAAGGGAATTGAACAGGAGGGTAGAATTCAGGGTATTACGTTACCTGTACTGAATCGTCTAAAGCCTGAATTATTCACCCGGGAATTCTCATTTTTAGAGGTTATTCAGCAACTTTGCAACTTCCGTATCCGTACGGGGGAATTTTCCGGATGGATTTATATCTGAATATTGTCTGACCGGTTCTTCCGGAAAGAATATTGTAAAAGAACGGAAGGTCAATAATTGCAACGACAGCGGGCATTTAAAGAAATAAGAACCATCGAATGACAGTTTTACCTTATAAGGCTGAACAGACAGGCAAAAAAGACCAGGTTGAGATCATGTTCAATAAGATCAGCCCAAGTTATGACTTATTGAATCATCTTTTAAGCTTCGGCATTGATATACGCTGGAGGAAAAAAGCGATCAAATTGCTGGATGAAATTCATCCGAAACAAATTCTCGATGTTGCAACCGGAACGGCTGATTTTGCCATTGAAGCCATGTCGCTCAATCCCGATAAAATTACAGGAGTCGATATAGCGGAAGGAATGCTAGACCTGGGAAAGGCTAAAATTAAAAAACTCAACCTTGATGGGAAGATCGAATTATTGAAAGCGGACAGTGAAGAATTACCTTTTGAAGATAATAAATTCGACTCTGTAATCGTTGCATTTGGAGTAAGGAACTTTGAAAACCTGGAGAAAGGATTATCCGAAATGCTGAGGGTAACCCGTGAGGGGGGGAAAATCGTGATAATTGAATTCTCCAAACCTTCAAATTTTCTGTTTAAACAGTTATATAATTTTTATTTTAATTTTATTTTACCGGGAATTGGCAGGATCATATCGAAAGATAAATCGGCATACAGGTATCTTCCTGAATCGGTAACTGCTTTCCCGGATGGCAATAGGTTTATTTCTATTCTTGAAAAGACGGGCTATAAAAAATTAGCATGGTATCCATTAACCTTTGGCATAAGTTCTATCTATTCCGGAAGCAAATAGCGCTGGTTTCGCTGCTAATGGTGGGATGGATCACGGCTGCAGTGGCTCAGAAGTCGAAACTTGAGAATCTCCCCTACTATGATAAAAGGAAAATCCACTACGGGTTTTTAATGGGCATTCACCGGTCATACTTCAATGTAGATTATTCACCTGCCTTCATTCATCACCAGTTGGATTCCATCAAGTCGATCATGCCTCCCCCCCGCCTGGGATTTGATCTTGGATTCATTGTGAATCTTCGCCTGGGTGATTTTTTTGACCTGAGGACAACACCCAAGGTCGGGTTTTACGAATATATGCTGCAGTATAATTATACCAACAAACTACAGCTTAATCAATTGGTGGAGTCTACCATGGTTGAAATTCCTTTACTTATGAAATATAAATCAATACGGTGGGGGAACTCAAGGATTTACGTGATCGGAGGGATCATGCCGGGCATCCAGGCAAGCGGGAACAAGAATGATTCGGAAACCAGGAAGATACAGACCGCAAACTTCAACCTGAACGGTGAGCTGGGTTTCGGGTTTGATTTTTATTTTCCTCTTTTCAAGTTTTCCCCCGAACTTAGATTTTCAAGAGGAATGTTGAACATGATCAAGGAAGATCAGTTCGGTTACAGTGCCGCAATTGCGCGTCTGAATACCAACATCGTTTCGTTTTACCTTTTATTTGAATAACATGGACAGAACTGTACTCATAACGGGCGCCACTTCAGGAATTGGGGAGGCAACGGCACGCTTGCTTGCCGGCGATGGAATGAATCTTATTATTTGCGGTAGGAGAAAGGACCGGCTGGAAAAAATACGTAAAGAGCTGGAAATAAAAACAAAGGTTTATTCACTGTGTTTTGACGTAAGGGACAGGACGGCTGTTTTTGAAGCCATCGGCTCCCTGCCTGAACCATGGCAGAAAATCGATATTCTGATAAATAATGCAGGGAATGCACACGGGTATGATTTTATTCATGAAGGAGACCCCGATGACTGGGATGCAATGATTGACATCAATGTAAAGGGTCTTCTTTATGTGTCAAAGGCAGTTCTTCCTGAAATGGTCCGCAGAAAAGAAGGGCATATTGTGAATATCGGATCCATTGCAGGCAAGGAAGTTTACCCGCGAGGAAATGTTTATTGTGCCTCCAAATATGCAGTGGATGCGATCAGTGATGGAATGCGGATCGACCTGAATAATTATGGCATCAGGGTTTCAGAAATAAATCCCGGTCTCGTGGATACAGAATTTTCAAAAGTACGTTTTAAGGGAGATGAAGAAAAGGCGTCAGGGGTTTATAAAGGTTTAAAACCTCTTAATGGGGAGGATGTTGCCGATGTCATCCGTTTCATAATTACACGGCCTGCTCATGTGAATGTAAGTGACGTAATTCTGTTCCCGGCTGCACAGGCAAGTTCAACTGTAGTATATAGAAAAATCCCGGATTAATACCCGGTTTTATCTTCGGAAGGCCAGCACACTCCCCCCGCAAACATCAGGAGATTTATTGAATGTGAAAGTTATATAGTAGATGCCCGTCGATTTGCATGAAAAAATAATAGCCGGAAAGAACTTATTATTGACATAATTCGTTGAGGCGACTTTCCTGTTGGAATCATAAATGGTCACGATGACCTGGTCAGAATCATTCCCCTGGGAGCAGACATTCAGGAAATATTCCGTGTCTTTGCTGAACACATACGAATACTCTATTTTATTCTTAGCCCCGTCGTTTGTGTCGATCGCAAAGCTCTTCAGAAAAGTAAAACCATCCTTTACCTTGGTGATGCATTTTTGGGAATATTCTGATGAATTGCATTGAGCGTCACAATTCATATATGCCAGGATCGACAACAATGAAATGAAAATGAAATAACTGAATTTTTTCATGAACCTGCAATTTAACTTGTGATTTCAGACCGGATCGCACTTACTTTATCCCTGATGGCATTGAAAGTCTCAATGTCAATGTTTATCGTTGATTTACTATTGTCTTTGGTCATAACGACACCATCTTCTTCAACAGTTGTCGGGGGGGCATATTGAGTCTCGATGGTAACAGAGTCAAATGATTTATCGAGATTAATGAGTTCCTGATATAGTTTAGAGAAATTCTCATCCGTATTCTTAAAATAATCCATCAGGTGAACGATACTTTTAATCACGATTTTCTGTTCTCCTATTTTTTCCATCAGGGCTTTATTATGTGTGGCGTGCATGGCTGTTTGGGCGGTAATGTGCATGGCTTCCAACCATCCCCCTACAAGCAGCAATACGCTCAACCCGGGTCTTTGCTGCTCCTGGAAATACGAGTTTACCTGGTTGTAGCTTTGAGTTGAAATTAACAGCAGTGAGTCAAGGTTGCGCTGGTCAGCCAGACGTTCAATCATTTTGAAATTGAAGAACTGGTCGATCCGTAATTCATCGGCAAGATCCTTGATCGCCCCCACGTAGAGAATGCATTGCTGGTTCTCTTCATACAAATTGCTGTATCCCAGATCGGCGCCATAAATTCCGAGATTTAATGCCCTTTCGAAACTGTTATTATATTTTGAATAGGCCTCCGGGTCATTCAGCATATTCTTGTTATACTGAGCGCCGGATTCCCTGACCAGGGAAGACATTTCGATCGGGGAAGGAATTTGCTGAAGTATGTTATTGATGACTGAATCGTTGACCCCGGATTGATAAGAAATATCATTCATATTATTGATCAGCTCTGTTTCCTTCTTATTCCGGGAATTTGTGCAAGATAACAGCAGAATAATAAAAAAGATTCCGTACCTGAATGTCATAGGCTTATTGTTATGGACATTTGATCCTTTATAAAAACAATACTTGGCAACATTGCGCCCAAATTTAATAAAATCCGTATTAGAATTTCAATTTTTTTTATGCCGGCGATAAACGCCTTGATTTTCGCATTCCTTCCAGCACTTTACGCAGAATTTCAAAGTATAGAAGAACATACAAAAAGAGTGCCTGCAGCCAGATAGCACAGAAATTAAACCAGAATGTGTCAAAAATGTGAAAAAAGAAAGGTTTTACAGGTGAAAAGAATTGGGTCCTGTAGTCAATCAGGCTGCCCGGGTGAATTTCAGTATTGAATACCGGATCGGCAAGTTGCACAATTTTATCGTGATAAACCGTGACTTTATCCATGCTTCCTGAATTTCTGACCAGGTCAGCAAGCTTGTTATTATAATACCTGTTCTTCATGGCGTCAAGGGTCAACCCGCTCTTCAGGTAAATGTTGTTGAGGATTGACATTGCCTTTTCTTTTTTTGCATCTGCTTTATTTGATTGTTCCCTGTAAACACTTTTCAGCTTTTCGAGGTACTTTAATAAAGGGCCGACTTTTTTATCCCTGAAGTTTTCAGGGGTAATAAGTCCTAATACTCCCTGGCCGATGGATGGAGTTAAAGGTTCCTGACTGATTTCATGGCGTATAATCCCAAGAATATGATTCAGGGCTTTCTGGCGGCTTCCTGTATCATCTGACTGACCGGCAGAATCGCTGTCATCTGCGAGGTTTTCAGCAGTTTGAATGAGATCTGACATCTTCTCTACGAAAAAAGTGGATTTATATCCGGATTCATATTCTTCCGCTTCGATCGGGAACAAAGGCAGTTCATAGGCATTGTTTTTAAACTGGTAAACTGCCATAGCTTCATAAGCCCATCGGGTCGTGATAAAATCGGCTATTAAAGGAACTTTGGATTTGTTCCCGATAATTTCATTGATCTTATCGAAACTGACCAATAATCCGCTTAATATCATCTGGGGGATGATCAGCAGGGGAATGAGAATGTAAACAGTAACGGTTGTCCTGAAGGCGGAGGAAATATTCAGTCCCAGAAGGTTGCCGAAACAGGAAACGGAAAACAGCATGATCCAAAATGGAAAGAACATACCCCGGATGCCGAGAATGGAATTGCTGATCAGCACGAAGGTGGAAGTCTGGATAGCTGAGATAATAAATAACAGGGCAAGTTTAGAAACCAGGTAGCTGTTCCAGCTAAGGTTCAGAAATGATTCCCTTTTCAGTATTTTCCGGTCCCCGATGATTTCTTCAGCTGACACCATCAGTCCGAAAAACAAGGCTACAATGATGCTCATCATTATAAAAACCGGGAAATTATCATTGAACCGGAACCTGTATTGGCTGTTGTTGCTATAATTGTTATACCTGACAATAACGGCAAGGATAAGGGCGAGAACAGGTGATTCGAGGAGGTTGATCACCAGGTATTGCCTATCGGCAAGTTTTTTAAGCAGATCACGTCTTAGGAAAATTAATACCTGTCCGGGCCGGGATGGGATTTTCAATAGACGGGGAGGCAGTTCCGTAACATCGGGCACCCTGGTTACAGGGACGGTTTTTTTGAAAAGGTCCTCCCATTGCCTGGGTGTAACTTTCCGGCGTTCGATAAAATTCCCGTATTCATCAACCGACCTTTCTTCTACTATATTGAAGATCTGCTCCGGATTGACATTTCCACAGGTAATGCAAATGCCCCGCTCGCTGTCAAGCTGGCGGGTGGCACGTTTGAAATATGTTATAGCCTCTACAGGATTTCCATAATAGATAGGAGTGCCGCCGTCATCAAGAATATAGATTTTATCGAACATCTTATAGATATCCGAAGAGGGCTGGTGAATCACCACGAAGATCAGTTTACCCTTATAGGTCAGCTCTTTAAGCAGGTCCATTACATTTTCAGAATCACGGGATGACAGCCCGGAAGTGGGCTCATCCACAAAAAGAATTGATGGTTCCCGAATCAGCTCCAGGGCAATGTTCAACCTCTTCCTCTGGCCACCGCTTATCTTTTTGTCGAGAACGTTTCCTACTTTTAAATTCTTCCTTTCCCATAGCCCAAGGGTCCTGAGCATATCTTCAACCTTATACCGGATCTGTTCTTCCGTACGGTCCGCAAAGCAAAGTTTGGCATTGAAGTAAAGATTATCGAAAACGCTTAATTCTTCTATCAGCAGGTCATCCTGGGCAATGTAACCTATTACCCCCTTGAGATTCCTTTTCCCTTCGCGCGAATAAAGGTCGATCCCGTTTATAAGGATCTTTCCTGCCGTGGGTTTATTTATACCGGAGAGCAGGTTTAACAGGGTGGTTTTCCCGACACCGCTGACGCCCATGATACCGATTAATTTGCCGGGTCCTTCTGAAATATTGACATTGTGAAGGGCCGAGATGTTGCCGGGAAATGACAGGAAAAGTACAGATTATGAGCATTGTAGGATATAGGCTGACTTGTAAGTTCAGCCAGATAATACCGTATAAGGTCGCTGAAATAAATAGCAAATCCAAGCCGGCTTTTGATAACGCTTCCGTTCGCGAATACATTCACCTGGCCGGGAATCATTATATTCCCGTTCATGATAACTTCTTCCTCACCATAGTATTTGACGAAATACATGTCGACACTGGAAAGTTTCAGAAATATGATTTCTCCACTAAGTTCAGCCTTAATATGTTTGAACCTGACCGACTGCCCGGGATGCTCGAGATTATTTGCCAGCAGGATTTCTTCAAAATTGATTTCCGAACCGGGCCTGTGAAATACGAATCCTTTAATAACCTCCAACTCTTTTTCAGAAATATTGAAAACCGCCGATATGGTTTCAATTATCTGTTTTTTCTGGGCGGTGTACCGGCTGTCAACGGCGATCAGTTGAAGGATCTTGATTACCAGGAAAATTTTTTGTTTTTGCTCGAGAGTTTTATTGA
>JBJKSY010000625.1:0-3917 GCA_046703645.1 Cyclobacteriaceae bacterium | reverse complement strand
CCTTTGTACTTCAGGTCCGGTTCATACGAAATCCCCATTTTATCAAGAAGGATTTCAGAACCTACCTGGTGGGTTTGCAATCCGAGATCCCAGGGATCATAGCCAAGGACCAGGCCGGCCAGCTCTTCGTAGGTAAGAACAGGAATTCCGTATCCGTTCTTACCATATGTTTTATTTCCCATTTCACTGATCACATATTGCCAGCGGTCCATGAACAGGGTACAACCCGGGCAATTGCAGACGATTGCGTCCGGCCGGTAAGGTTCCATGGAATCAAATTTTTTCTTGGCATTGGACAGGGAATACCCCCGGTTGGCTTTCACAATATACTGCCTGAAGCCGAAGCCACAGCAATGCCTCCGTTCCGGGTAATCGACAACTTCCCCACCCCAGGCTTCTATCATACCGCTGAGTACCTGTGGAAATTCCGCTCCTCCCACGCCTTTTTCCGGGAACATCTTTGCATAGTGACAACCTATATGCTCCACGATCTTAAGAGGTTCTTCCGTTCTCTTATCAATAAGCGGGTACTTAGCCTGTTGCCAGATCTCCTGCCTGAATTTATAAATGATATCGCTGGCATGAGCAATATTTTTGGGCACCTCAAATTCCCTTCCTGTTGCCTTCTTAAGATGATTCCTGGCTTTATCTTCTTCTTCCGGAAATGCTTTCCAGGTTTCAATAATTTCGGAATATATCCCATAGGAAGTAACGCAGGATACGGCAAGATTCTCGTAACCTTTTTCGGTCATCAATGCGAATTGCCGGGCGGCAACCGTCTGGATCGTATCGAAGGGTACAATATCCGTATGATAACCGATCCCGGTACAGGTGGTATGATCAGGATCGTCATAGATATTTTTCCCCAGTTCATTTTTCAGGATCCGCAGGAAAGTTGTTTCGGATCCCGGGAAAAAATTCTGGCGGATGCAGCTCCGGGCATAAAAATAATCGTCTTCTGCAATTTCCTTGCGGTTAACCTGTTTCCTCAAAATGTGTTCCTTCCCGTTCATAAGTATTTAAAGGTTATCCGGATGATCCTCTCCCTGGTATACATCTGAAAAATAACGACGCGTGGTTTCCTGCTCTGAGCCATTGCCGTATCCTTTTCCCACGGCTTTCCTGAGACTATGGAACCTGATGGTCTCCAGGAAATCGGTGCCTCCCGTTACATCAAAGATCGATTTCAATTCTTCCAGGGTCTTTTCGGAGATCTTTCTCAAGCCTCCGGGACCGGGCAGGTCATAATGACATCCAAGCCGGTTATAGATCTCTTCTAGGTTCTCAAATATCCACTCCCACACGGGCCCAAGTTCCGGATGAAGTCCCGGATCAACCTGTGAAGGATGAATGCAATATCCGTAATTAAGGATATTTTCGCCCACTGTCCTGGCAATGGCATACTGCTGCCTGCCCATCCGGCTTTCCGTAAAATAGCCGAGCTCCTGGGAGAGGCTTCTCAATGCACCTATCACCATGCCGGGAACGTTCCCCCTGGGGCAGCGGGTTTTACATGACATGCATTGACCGCAATACCAGATCACATCGCTTTTAAGCAGAGCTTCCAACTCTTCTTCATCGCGTTCTTCTACCGTGGTGATCAATACCCGGGGATCATAATCATAAAATTCCGCTGCAGGGCAAATTGCTGTACAGATCCCGCAATTCATGCATGCTTTCAATCCTTCCCTGAAGCGGACATCCTCATTAAGCCTGTTAAAAAGTTCCATAAACGGAAATGAGGTTAAAAATACCCGACTATAAAGATAGAGTTTAAATTAAATATCGAACAATGCTATATGAATAATATAATTAATTATAAAATATGTATAATTAATTTAGTTTTATTATCGAATTATTAATAATGATAGCGGCATTGAATGATCGTCAGGTTATGATTTTCGTATTTGTACACCAGACGATGTTCACCGGTGATCCTTCTTGACCAATATCCTTTCAGGTTTTTCCTAAGCGGTTCGGGCTTTCCTGTTCCCTTAAATGGTGTCCGCAGGCATTCCTTAATGAGTTCATTGATTTTATTGAAAATCACGGTATCTTCTGACTGCCAACGGTGGTATTGGTCAAATGCGGATTGATGGAATGTGACCTTATTCTCCAAAATCCACTTTAATTAAATTCTTACCTTTCTCCACATCTTCAATGGCCTTACTTAAAATCCTTGCATTTTCTGGAGAGGATAAAAGATAATCAGTTTCAATCAGGGAGTTGTATTCTTCCAGGGATATTATGACCACATCCTTATTGTTTTTCCTTTTCACGATAAGGGTATCATTATTATCATATACCATGTCCAACTTTTCCTTCAGGTTTTTCCTTAAGTCGGTATGAGTAGTTGCTTCCATATTTTGATTAAATTACGTTATCTTGTACAATATTATGTACGTAAAAATACAAAAAGTAGTTAATATTTTAAAATGCTGAAAAAATAATTAATGTTCCAATATCCTTTGATTAAAGCATTGACCTGTTTGACTGGGTTTAAAAATCAGTTCAAAAAAAAGTAGACACAAAGAATAACACCGTAACCTCCTTAGGAGTTTTTGCTGTCTGTTTACTTTTAAATTTTAGATCACCGGCAGTCTCCAGGGCGAACGGTAAACCGGCGTGACCAACGCATTGGCATCAATGTTATTCCCGAAGTAGTTTCTGTCATTATTCCATTGCACCCTGGAATGGGTCCTCAGGGCAATATTTCCCATATGAGCGTACATGGCTGCCAGCCGCCCGTTTTCCACCGGGCAATTCGGATCCTTTCTCGATTTCATGCACTCCAGGAAATTGCGGACATGCTCCTCATGATTTTCCCGGCCTGTAAGCTGGGGCGGAATTGCCGGAGCTTTAAAACCTTTATCACCGACCTCAGGGAATAATTCCCACCCGGCCCTGTCGGCAACAAGGGTGGCATCATTCCCCACAAAGGCAAGCCCGTACATCCTTCCGTAAGGGCCGTTCTGGGTGCCGGCGGTATGTTCCCAGCTAACGGAAAAATCCTTCATCTGCCAGCTTACACTCATGGTATCAAAAGTTTCGTGGGCATGATCGGGATAGGCAAAGTTACCGCCGGTGGCTACTACGGCAATTGGGGGCTCCTTTACATCCTTTGCCCATAAGGCCATATCCAGGAGATGAACTCCCCAGTCGGTAAGCAAGCCTCCGCCGTAGTCCCAGAACATTCTCCAGCTCCCATGAAACCGGGAAGGATTGAAAGTCCGTTCAGGTGCAGGCCCCAGCCACATTTCAAAGTCAACGCCCGCAGGAACCGGTTCATCAGGCACAACCGGCCGGCCGATCCCATAATTAAAATTGCCCCAAACCTGAACTTTACGAAGTTGCCCGATATGCCCTCCTTTTATAAAATCCATGACGGTTTTCCAGTGAGCCCCGCTCCGCTGCTGCTGACCCACCTGAACTATACGGTTATATTTACGGGCTGCTTTAACCATGATATCAAGTTCTGCGAGGCTGTTCGCCATGGGCTTTTCAACATATACATCTTTTCCGGCTTCGCATGCTTCCGACATGATAAGGCAATGCCTGTGATCGGGAGTGCCTATTATTACCGCATCAAGGTCTTTCCGCTCCAGCAGCTTCCTGTAATCCTTATAGACATCCGGTTTCTTTCCCTGTATCTTATTGACTTCGTCAGTTCTTTCAGCAAGAACACGGTCATCTATATCCGCTATGGCGGCACTTTCCACGCCGGGCTGGTTAATGGCCAGGCGGTGAATATATCCTCCTTGGCTTTTCAATCCGATCCCTCCGATGATGATCTTATCGTTGGCCGAGATCTTTTTCGTCTTCCCATAGGAAAATGACGGGGCCATTCCTGATAAACCTGCAGCAGCAATCAGCTTAGCCGAGGTATTCATAAATTGTCTGCGGGAGCTGTTCATTGA
>JBJKSY010000624.1:0-3055 GCA_046703645.1 Cyclobacteriaceae bacterium | reverse complement strand
GCCTGATTTCCAATCCGAAGTTGAAAATGGTGACCGTCTGTGATCCGAATAAAATGAGCGATAATTATGTAGACTGGTCACATGATGAGATTAGGAACCTTGTCCGGAAAATTACGAACCAGCCTGACTGGGGCTCGGATTTTGACGGGGTACCCGGAGGAAGGGAAGTGGGTAAATTCGTAATTGAAAAATATTACGGTAAGAATATGCCATCAGGCACTTTTAAAGGATGTACTGCCTATAGCGATTTCAGGGAATTGCTTGATAAGGAAAATGACATCGATGCCGTGAAGGTCATGACACCTGATCACCTGCATGCCACAGTTTCCATTGCTGCGATGAAAAAAGGGAAACATGTCGTGATCCATAAACCGATTGCAAACCGGATCTATGAGGCAAAACTGGCTATCGATACGGCAAAAAAAACCGGCATGAGCACTCACCTTCTTGCCTGGAGCCAGCGCGCAGGATATGATATAGTCAAACAATGGATAAGAGACGGTGCAATCGGAAAGTTACAGGAAATTCATAACTGGTCGAACCGCCCGGTCTGGCCGCAGTGGACTTCCAACCCTGATGCCCAGCCTATACCTGATGGATTTGACTGGGATCTCTGGCTTGGACCCGTACCTCACAGGGAGTATAGCCCGAATTATACATTTGCCGTATTCAGGGGATGGTATGATTTTGGCGCCGGAAGCATCGCCGATATGGGAACCTATAGCCTGTGGCCTTTGTTCCTTTCCTTCGGTTTCGACAAACCGCCTCTCAACGCCGAAGCTTACGGAACCACCACGTGCGAAATTATCGATCATGTGAGTGATGAGCATATAAATGATGTCGCATTTCCTTATTCATCCATAATCCGTTTTAAATTTCCTCCGATGAACGGCTGGCCTGAATTCAAATTATTCTGGTACGACGGTGGTATGAAACCTCCATTGCCTGATGAACTGGAGGAAGACGGTAAAACGCTCAGGAGGGAAGGAATGATGTTTGTCGGGGACAAAGGAAAGATACTGGCCGGTTTCCGTTGTGAAAAACCTGAAATTATTCCGCAAGGAAAAATGCAGAAGTTCCTTAAAGGAAAGGAGGCTCCGAAAGATACAACCAGCAGGAATGATAATACATGGATCGATGCATTCCTGAACAAAACCCAGTCTCCGGGTAGTTTCCTTTATGCGGGCCCGGTTACCGAAACTATTTTACTGGGAGGTGTGGCCCTGCGTGCCCGTAAAAAAGTGGAATATGATTCGGAGAATATGAAGATCACCAATGATGAAAATGCGAATAAATTCCTTGTAAGGGAATACCGGCAAGGGTGGGAATTATAGAACGATAAACTTTTTTGTAATCGGAATATTAAACAATCGGAAATCGCGATTCGAGACTCGTAAATCGCGATTTCCTGTTTTAGTCAGGCTTTACATGACCCGGTTTATATTTTCATCCCAAATGTGTTATTTCATTTCAACGGCATATCGATAGGCTTAACATTCCATCCCTCAACTTCAAGAACAGGATCCTGGCCATCAAGGTCACTCGCTTTGAAATGGACCCCCACACTTCTTTTGTCACCCGGCAACAGGGAAAAATAATTATCATCCCAGAAGATCGGCGTCACCAGGTCTTTCGAATCTGATTTGATGATTTTAGGATTTATGAAAAACGCGAGGTTTTGTGACGAGTTCTGAAGATTGACGACTGCCTTGTATTCATCACCTGAATGGTCAACGGAAGAGAGAGACACGTCAAGGTTTGCAGGTTGTAGCTTGTTAAGGTCGGTAAAGTCAGCATTCGGATCGCCTTTCCTTGATAGCCAGTAAAAGTTCCTTGATATGACACTATCGGAGTTATCCCTGAGCTCCAGTTTCAGGAAATAAATATTCGATGAGTCGGAAGGCCATTCGATACTGATCGCTTTTTTACTTTCATCCGGGATCAGGTTCAGGGAAACATCCTGAGAAAATTCCTGTTTCAGGTTAAAGTTATAAAGCCGGGCGCTTGCCGTTAGATTATTGAAACTCCTGTACAGGCTGTTCACCACGTATACCGCACTGTCGTCATAGGCAAATTGAATATGCAGGGGTTCGCAGGCTTCCCTGGCGCCATAGAATGCGCCGTTTGGCGTAAGGAAATAATCAAATAACTGCCAATAAAGTGTTGGCCAGGCCGAATTAAACATCCAGTAAATGATGCCGCTGGATTTGTATTTGTTTTTGGCAAAGGCCTCGTACATTGCCCTTGTTGCTTCTTTCTGCAATACCTGGGATTTCACACAATATTCCTTCACGCCCATGGGCTGACCGTAACGTGAATAAAGGGCGTTCCTGGCCATAGGATCAAACTGATGGTGAAGCCTTATATTCCATGAAGCGCTGATAGGCCAGAGTTCATTTTCCGGCATCATTTTCTTCAGGCTTTCATAAGGCGGGATCTGTTCCCCCGCCGGGCCTGCTTCGGTATTGAATTCAAGCTTTTTATACCATGATGATGGAGGTTCGTATGCATAGACACTCGGGTAAGGTCCCATCCACACACCTGTATATCCTGCAATGGCACTTGAATCCTGGGTGGCAGATGATTCATAGGGCCGTGTATTATCATACTTGTTCAGAATATTCAGATATCTCTGTTCAATATCGGCAGGCGGGTGATTATCACTTCCATATAGCCATGTTAATACTGAAGGATGATTGCGAAGTCTCAGGATCTGGTCCTTCCAGCTTTCATCGGCAATATCGGCTGTATGCGGGGTCCATTGTTTCCATCTTTCCCATGCGCTGCAGCAGCACCAGCCTACCATGACCATGATCCCCTGCCTGTCGCACTCGTTGAATATATAATCCGGGCCCCGCGGTGCTTCCATTCGGATCGTATTGAGGTTCATTTGTTTTGCATAGGCAATGTCTGTTTTGATACGATCCCTGGAAGTCCTGAGCATCATATCTTCCCTGTAGCCTCCGCCTCTAATAACAATATTTTTCCCATTGATCTGAAATACCTTGGTCCGCTGGTTCTTTCCGAAATAATTCATATAGGAAGTGATCTGCCT
>JBJKSY010000623.1:0-12990 GCA_046703645.1 Cyclobacteriaceae bacterium | reverse complement strand
ATAGGAATTCCAGAAGGCACGAAAGTTATTTTTACCATAGGGAGCACATGAATAGGGTGTCCTTGTCATCAGGATCGGGTGGTCCTGTGTCGTGTCATTGGGAATATAAATGGATGTAAATAATCTTATTCCATCTCTCATCGGAATGTATTGTTCCAGCTTATGATAATTCTGAATGAACCAGATGGAATCCTGGTTTTGTGACCTTGCCAGGAATGGAAATATTAACAGGGTTATAATTAATATCCGTTTCATGAAGCAATAAAAATTAATTTTTGTGATTGGAAGATCATCCCTCCAATTTACATCAAATAAATTTCATTTTACTACCCGCCTGTTTAAGATAAATTTCCCGGGCTTCCTTTTTTTAATCAAAGGTTTATATCGGGCTTATCGCTTAAAAGTTTATTGGGGGTAGCCAGGATCCCGGTTAATAATACTTATTGACTTTCTCTGAAAAAGCAGCCTTAACATTATTCCAGGATATTATAGGTCTAAAAATTGAAATTTAAAGTCAGAATGTTTACTTTGAAAAAAAACCAGTTTAATGAAAACCAGTTATCAATTTTTTTTGAACCTGGCCATGGTCCTGTTCATACTCGCCTTTGCCATAATTTTTTTTGAAACATCCCGGAAAAACTCCCGTGAAGTGGAGATAAAAATTGATACCCTTTCATCCCGCATCGACCGGATGAATCTTCTCACTCTTTCAGTCGTGGAAAACCTGCAGGAAACAATGCTCCTGATCGGGGACCTGTCTGTCAGCCTTGAAAGCTCCGGCAGGCAACTGGATTCTCTGCTTTCAAAAAGCGGAATGATTTCCAGCCAGGAAAAAAACAGGATCCGTACCGCGCTGAATGAAATCCGGAAGACCCGGCTTTCGATCGAAGAAGAACAGAAAAAGGCCCTCCAGTTGATCGGAGAACTCAATACATCCCGTCATGACGATGAATAGATTTTTATTTACCGGGATTTTCATTATTCTATCGGTTTCAGTCCACGCTCAGGTTAAAAAATTCCAGGATAACGGTTCAGGGGCTTTCCGGCTGAAAGTATTAAAAAATGATACTGTATTCATTGCTGAAGATTCGGCCTATGTGTATTCCTCAGGAATGGTTGAAAAGATAAACGTCCTGGAAAAAAGCTACCTGTCGTGCCTGTCGTTGCGGGATGACGACCTCGACAGGATCAGCAGACTGCTCTCATCCCTTAAATCCGGTTACGAAGAGATTGAGGACCTGCTCAGGAAATCCGTCAGCCTGAATAATGAACAACTTGATAATTTCCATCGCCGTATCACCGGTATTCTCGATGGCCTTCAATCTGATATTATTTCCCTGCAACAAGTTGAAAAAGATCTGTCGGATGCCAGGGCGGAGCTCGAAAATGTTAAAAAGGAGATACGGAGGGAACGGCGGCGGCTCTGGTGGAAAAAGACAGGCAGCATATTCGTTGCGCTGCTTGCTGGATTTGGTGCCGGAATGCTGGTGGCTTCCTGATCCAGACTTCAAGCGGGTTATCCTTTTTCTTTCAATGCATCGGAAAACAACGTCTCCTTATCTTCCTGCAAGTATTTAATTTAACTTAACCAGATCCTTCCCTGGTTGAAAATTGAAATTATTATCCGTAAATTTTACGACTCATCCGAAATGAATATCCTTAAAATAGAATCGAAACTCTCCCCTGACAATTATGTTGGCATTTTATATAGGATCATATACCGGAAACCCGGAGTGATCCTTATCAGCTTGCTTGGATTAGTACTGATCATTTTGCCGGCACTCTATTTTTGTGATCTGATTTCCGAAGCAGGAAAGTCACCGGCAATTTCCCTGGTTACCGGCATAGTCAGCTTAGGATTTTTCCCTTTTGCCATTTATTTTCAGGGAAAAAGAGATTTTTATTCTGATCCGGTTTTCAACGAAACAGTTATATATACTTTTACCGATGACCGGATCAATCTAAAGGGAATATCTTTTGAAACATCCCTAGACTGGAAAAAGATTTTCAGGATCGGAAAACTCCATTCCTGGTTTATTTTTTACTCTGGTAAGAATCAGATAAACTTTATTGTCCGGAATACCTTCTCTGAGGAACAACAATTGCTTTTTGAAAAGATCGTCAAACTCAATAATATTTTATGAAAAAATTAATACCCCTTTTATTACTTTCATTTATTTCCGTTTCATGGACCGCCGGTATTCCATTACCTGAAACAGCTAAAAATCCCCGCGTCCTCATGAAAACGGATGCAGGAAATATAGAATTTGAAATTTATCTCGACAAAGCCCCCATTACAGCCGGCAACTTTCTGGAATATGTGAGGCGGGGATTATATAACGGGGCATGTTTTTACCGGGTAGTGACCATGGACAACCAGCCCAATAACAGGATCAAGATTGAAGTAATTCAGGGTGGGCTTGACCACTGCAGCTCAAAACAACCGTTGCCGCCCATTGAACATGAGACTACACAAAAGACCGGGATCAACCATGTGGATGGTACCCTTTCAATGGCCCGTAGTGACCCCGGAACCGCCTCGTCGGAATTCTTTATCTGCATCAACGACCAGCCCGACCTCGATTACGGGGGAATGCGAAATCCCGACGGGCAGGGTTTTGCTGCCTTTGGTAAAGTCATCAATGGCATGGACGTGGTCAGGAAGATCCAGATGATGCCTAATACGGACCAGCGGCTCGATAAGGTGGTCAGGATACTTGATGTTTCCATTATCAAGCCCTGAGAAAAAACGATATTTAATCCTGACCTCAACTTCGGGTATCCCCTGGAAACTCCGCCCAAGCCGGATCTTGTTCCAATGAATAAACCGTAAATTTTTTAATCAAAATTTGCGTAACCAAAAAGTTACGCTTATGTTTGTGTAACTTTTAAGTTACTTAATATGGAAAGAAGCATAATACAGAAATGGCAATTGCCCCATCCGCCGGAAGTTGTCTGGGATTATCTTACAAAATCAGAATTACTGGCCGAGTGGCTGATGGAAAATGATTTTCAGCCTGTAGTGGGACACAAGTTCATGTTCAGGACCTATCCGAAAATTAATTTCGGATTCGACGGCAGGGTTTATTGTGAAGTATTTGAAGTAGTGCCTTTAAAACGTCTTTCGTATTCCTGGAAAGGAGGTCCCGGGAAAGGAAAGATCACACTCGAATCCATGGTTACCTGGACGCTGACTCCGGTTGATGACGGAACTGAACTCCTCCTTGAACATACCGGCTTCAGGGGATGGAAGAATTTCATGGGCTACGTAGCCATGAACCAGGGTTGGGGAAATAAAATAAGGAAACGAATGCGGGACCTTATCAGTAAGCAAGCCCATGAAATCCATAAGGACTGATGCATTCCAGGCAATTGCCGATCCCAACAGGCGCCAGATTCTGGAACTCCTGTCGAATAACAGCCTAACCATCAATGCGCTGGCGAAAAATTTCGATATGAGCCGGCCTGCCGTTTCCAAACATATCAAGATCCTGCATTCGGCAGGATTTATTACCATTGAGAATATTGGCAGGGAACGATACTGCCTTCTCCGCCAGGAAGGATTTGACCAACTGCAGGAGTGGATTGATTATTTTGATAGTTTCTGGAAATTGAAACTAAAGAAACTGGAAACAATCTTATCAAAAAAAGCCTCTATTAAATCCTCCTGACTTCCTTGGTATTCAACAGACCTTTTTTCCCATTTTTAATAGTTGCTCTATAAAATCCCTGAAATAATTTGGAAAATTAATGTATTATAATATATTTGTAATATATGTATATTACAATATTTTAATATATGATTGAATTTAAACTTGATCCCAAAGCCGGAACTCCATTTTACCGACAGATTATTGATCAGATAAAATTTGGTATAGCTACCGGTAAGTTAAAAATCGGTGAACAATTGCCAACAGTAAGATCGTTGGCCGTCGAATTAAAAATTAATCTAAATACAGTGGCCAAAGCATATAAAGAGCTTGAAATCCAAAATATTCTTGAAACCCAACAGGGAACGGGTACATTCATTAATAATATAGAGATTCAAATTTCGGATAAGGATAAAAATAAGAAATTGGAGGATATCTGCAGTGAATTCACCTCAATTGCCTACAGCTACGGATTTACTTTAAATGATATAATCAGTCACCTTCAAAAAAAATAATATAATGAAAACGCAATCTGTTACCAAAGCCAACTTTAATCCTATTTCAATAACGGTATTAATTGTATTGCTGGGAGTCTCGGTCGGATTTTATGAACTGGATTTTATTAAAGTTCCTCTGTTTGTTGCTTCTATAATATTTTCCTTTTTATTGGCAAGTTCCATTCATATTGCCGATCAATGGGAAAAAGCTGTCGTATTAAGAATGGGCAAGTTCAAGGGTCTGAAGGGTCCGGGAATATTTTTTATTATTCCAATCCTGGATAGGATCAATAAGTATGTTGATCAACGGGTTAGAGTAACTGATTTTACTGCCGAACAAACCCTGACAAAAGATACAGTACCGGTAAATGTCGATGCGGTTGTTTACTGGACTGTATGGGATGTTGAAAAAGCTGCCCTTGAGGTGCAGGAATATGAAAGAGCTATAGCCTACATTGCTCAGACCGGCCTGAGAAGTATTATAGGAAAACATGAACTGGGAGATCTATTAATGGAAAGGGATAAAATTGCCGACGACCTTCAGAAAGTGTTAGATAATGATACAAATCCATGGGGAATTACCTGCCAGAATGTCGGAATAAAAGATATTGTTATTCCTCAGGGATTGGCAGATGCAATGAGCAAGGAAGCACAGGCTGAAAGGGAAAGAAGAGCCCGGGTTATTCTGGGAACCGCTGAAACGGAAATTGCGAAGAAATTTACTATAGCCAGCGAAGAGTATAAGAATAATCCTGTGGCACTTCATTTAAGAGGAATGAATATGCTTTTTGAAGGACTTAAGGAAAAGGGTTCAATGGTCATTGTTCCAAGTTCCGCTTTGGACACTATGAATTTGGGCGCTATCGGAGGGCTAACATCCTTTAATAAGGCTTAAGAAATTTAAGTTTTTACTGTCCGTTTCAAATTATTAATAAATAAAAGTAATTTTTGAATAGAATTCTGATGTAAATAGCCTATTTGAAAGATGATTTATAAGAAAATTTCAATTAAGGTTGTGTCTCTCTTGCAGATTTTATATATTTAAAACTCATCTAACTCATAAGCTATGTTCATTGGTCATTATGGTGTTGGTTTTGGGGCTAAAAAATTCGCTCCCCATGTTTCACTGGCGGTCTTATTCATTGCCGCCCAGTTCCTTGACCTGCTATGGCCTCTCATGCTGATGACAGGTCATGCCCACGTGGTGATTAAGCCGGGGATCACCAAAATGACACCGCTTGATTTTACCTATTACCCCATCTCCCACAGCCTGCTGATGTCAATCGTCTGGGGATTGTTGATCGGAATTCTTGCCTGGCTTATTCTGAAAAAATTCACACCAGCCCTGGTGCTTGCCGTACTTGTCCCGAGTCACTGGTTCCTCGACCTGATCGTACACCGCCCCGATCTTCCCCTGATTCCCGGCATGAGTACCAAGGTGGGTCTGGGTTTATGGAATTCCATTCCCGGCACACTTGTCGTGGAAGGTTTTATTTTCGCGGCAGGAATTTATTTCTATATTCGGGCCACCAAAGCCAGGAACAGGACCGGAAATTTTGCCTTGTGGGGACTCATCATATTTTTTCTCGCCATATACCTGATGAGCCTTTTCGGTTCCCCTCCTCCGAATCAGAATGCGATCGCCTGGGCGGGAAACCTTCAGTGGCTATTTGTGATCTGGGCCTGGTGGGTCGATAAAAATCGCGTTCCCCTGCAGCCCGTTAAACAAACGGCAACATGATTTCGTTAGGACCAAAGTCCAACATAATTATAGTCTTGTTATATTTTATTCCTGTTCATCTCAGAACAAATTATTTCATAAAATTTCCGCGTATTCGAATTATGACTTAGTTTAGTAACACGATTTTTTAAATTGGTAATACCATGGCGGTAACTCGATTCGGGGTAAGCCTGGAAGAAGAACTCCTGGAAGCCCTTGATATTTTTGTGAATGACAATCAATATGCCAACCGGTCCCAGGCTGTACGACAGTTGATCGAGAGGAATATTGTCGAGAAAAAATGGCAATGCAATAATATAGTTGCAGGGGCGCTGGTCATAATTTACGAGCAGCAGAAAAAGGACATTCCCATGAAATCAAATAAGGCGAAACATGATTATTACGATAGTGTCCTTTCTTCACAGCTTTTTAACCTGGGCCCGGAGATCTGCATGGAAGTTATTGCCCTGAAGGGAAAAGCAGCCAGACTGACCGAATTATCGGATAAAATAATAAGCATTAAAGGTTTGAAACACGGCAAGCTTGTAATGAGCAAGGCTGAATAATTTTTTTTGATCATGAGTAACACGAAATAACCAAAACGTAATATTTAAAATGAAAAAATATACATTTTTTGCCTTTCTTTTCCTGGTCATTATTATCCCGGTTTTCGCTCAGCAGTCATCTGATGAAATTGCCGATTCCATCAATTTAAAGGAGGTGGTGATCACCGGGACAATGGTGCGGGTAAATAAGGATAATATTCCCATGGCTGTTTCCGTGATCGGCCCGAAACAGATAGCCGAAAGCAGTTCCTCCAATATCCTTCCGATCCTTAACGGAAGGGTCCCGGGACTTTTCGTCACGGAAAGGGGAATTACAGGTTTCGGGGTTGCCCAGAATGCTGCCGGGCAGATCACCATGAGAGGAATCGGCGGAAATCCGACTACAGGAGTCCTGGTCCTTATTGACGGGCACCCTCAATTTATGGGAATTTTCGGACATCCGCTTGTAGATTCCTATGTTGCTTCGGATGTACAACGGGTGGAGGTGATCCGCGGTCCGGCTTCCCTGCTTTATGGTTCCAACGCGATGGGAGGAGTGATCAATATCATTACCAGGGAACCTACACTGCCTGGATTCCATGGAAATGCACGTGTCATGTACGGATCCTACAATACCCAGAAATACATGGTAAATGGAGGCTTTCGAAAAAATAAATTTAGCGCCTTCGCCTCCTTCAACCACGATCAGACCAACGGTCATCGTGTGAATTCCGGGTTTAACATAAATAATGGGTACATAAAACTGGATTACCAGGCTTCGCAGCACTGGGGAGCAAGTTCCGATTTCAGCATCGCTGACTTTCGTACAACCGATCCCGGGCCTGATACGCTGGGAGCCACCCCCGGTGATAAGCTGCATATAACGAGAGGTTACTGGGCCATGTCGGTGGATAATGATTATGATAAATATTCAGGATCGGTGAAATTATATTATAACTTCGGTAACCATTATATATCCAATGCATTTAATCTTCCCGTCGACCAGGGTTTTCATTCAACCGATAAAAATTACGGGGTCAACGTCTACGAATCTGCAAAGCTGTTCAAAGGTAACAACATCACCCTTGGAACTGATTACACCCGTTATGGCGGACTCGCGGAAAATGTTGAACCGCCATCAGTAATGCTTGATACTACCGTTTATGAATACGGTATTTTCGGCTTTGTTCAGCAGAAACTTTTTGACAGGCTCACACTGAATGCCGGTATCCGGCTGCAGCATCACCAGGTTTATGGAAAGATCTGGATCCCTGCCGGCGGGTTCGCCTACCGGATCGCAAAGGGAACCACCTGGAAAGCCTCCGTCTCGAAAGGCTTCCGTAGCCCCACTATCCAGGAGCTATTCCTTTACAATCATAACCCCGACCTGAGCCCGGTACATATCATGAATTACGAAACGGGAATTTCCAGGGATCTCATGAATGGAAAATTGAGCCTGGAATTGACGGGGTTTTATATCAAAGGCGATAACCTGATCATCAATGTTCCTCTTAAGGGGCTTATGAATGCCGGGAAAATTGAAAATAAGGGAATAGAGTTTGCAGCCAACGGGAATATTACCCACCGTCTTTCCCTGAATATGACCTACAGTTATATTGGAATGAAAAACCCTGTTTATGCGACGCCCAGGAATCACCTTTTTATAAGCGGTATTTACAACCGCGACAAATGGGGATTTACCGCCAGTGTGGAATATGTAAATCACCTTGATACCGATCCGACGAATTCAGTTGCCTTCCAGGATTATACCCTGGTCAATGCCAAAGTATTTTACCATCCATGGGAAAAGGCTGAAATATACCTGAGTGCGGATAACCTCCTCAATCAAACCTATGAGACCTTACGGTATTATCCAATGCCGGGAACTACTTTATTCGGAGGAATTAATTTCAGGTTTTAATAATAATTCCATAAACATACCTCCGCAATCACTGCATCCGGAGCTTTCTGCCTGTATTACTTTCCTTAATGGTGAGTACATTTGTTAAACTTTTTAAAAGAAGATGCTATTGGAGGGAGCACCGGATTTCAGTGCCGGTAAATTTTTTAATACCGAACAGAATACTTTCCATGAATTTCCATCAGGGCCGGAATGGTATGCTTATGATATCCGTTCCATGGTTTCTCGCACCATTGAAAAATACGGACCGGAAGAATGGAGATCGGTGGTTTTGACCAATGAAATTCATGGACATCTCGGCATCTATTCCATAATTGGGGTTAAAATGGGAATACGCGCCCTTGAATATCTTCAGGCACCGAGAAATATGGTAAAAATTAAAAGCTATGCGGGCTATGAAACTCCGTTCAGTTGTATGAATGACGGCCTCCAGGTAAGCACCGGATCAACCCTCGGGCAGGGTTTGATCGGGATTTTACATCCGGAAGGTCCTGAGCTGAAAGTATTATTTTTATACGATGAAAACCAGGTGATCCTCAGCCTGAAGGAGGATTACCGGAAAGAGGCCATTTCTATGATCCGCGAATCAAAGGGTTCCAATGGAATTCTCAATGAAGCCTATTGGGTATCGGTGCGTCATTCAGCCCTGAAGGTTTGGTCGGATTGGGACAGGAACCGGATCTTTTCCATAACCGCAGATCCTCAAAAACATTCCGGTTGATTAAAATTACCACGGGTGCCTATTTTGATTTTTCCGGGCTATATGCGTAAAATATTTCCTTTGTTGATTTTAATTTCCTTGATCAATACCCGCCCGGTATTTTCACAGGATAAACAAAAGGATACCTTGTCCATTATCCAAATGGATGAAATCACCATCCATGCCAACCGGGTACCGGTAAATCTTGAAAGAAATCCGGGATCCATTTCCTGGATCGGGTCAAGTCAGCTTACCACCTTACCAAAAGGAATTGGTGCCGATGAGGCATTGCGGCTGGTTCCCGGGGTCCGCATTGATAACCAGGCCAACGGGTCAAGGGTGCACATGTCAATCCTCGGGCAGGGAATCCTTTCCGAACACGGGTTGCGTGGCATTAAAGTCTTACTGGATGGGATACCCCTGAACGATCCTTCGGGTTTTGCACCCGATCTCTATGATGTTGACTGGAGTCTGGTTAAGAATATCGAAGTGCTGCGGGGATCAGCCGCATCAATGTATGGCGGGGCCGCCAATGCCGGTGTCCTGGACATTACAACTCTAGATGGAAGGCAAAAGCCATTTAACAGCTTTGTTTCAGGCACAACCGGTTCGAACGGGTTTTATAAAATACTGGGCCAGGTTGACGGGACTGAAGGCAACTGGAATTACCGGCTTTCCGCTTCAGGAACCGGGGGAAACGGATACAGGCAGCACAGCGCATTCAGGGGTTCCGATATCAGTGAAAAAATCAACTGGAATCCCTCCCGGAAGCTGAGTTTTACCCAAGTATTTATGTCGACGTACTATTTCAATCAAAATGCTGAAGGTTTAAGTCTTGGCCAGCTCAATGATCCCAAACAGGCGAATCCCGATGCTATACCCTATAACGAATTCCAGCAAACGAACCGTATCACAAATGGCCTTACCGCACACCTGGGAATTGCCCCCAACCAGGAATTTGTCGTTTCCGGTTTTATCCGGTGGACAGGCTACGAGGAACCGGGATCATCCGTTGTGGACCACAGGCACCAGATCTCACCGGGCGGGTCCTTCCAGTATAATCTGAAACTGGGAAAGAACATTATCCAAAACCAGTTTGCAGCAGGGATCGATTACCAGGCGCAATCGATCGATGAATACAAGCTTGAAAATATCCGTGATTCTTTGCGGACCGAGAAGATCGGAGGGATCGATAAAACCGTAAATGAAGGAGATCTCCTGATGGCCAATCAATTGATCCGGCAAAAAACGACCGGGATTTTTTTAATTGACCAGGTGGAATTGTACCATGCCTGGAACGCCATCCTGAGCATACGTTATGATAATATCCTCAATGGTCTTACGGATCACCTGAACGGGCCGGTGAACCTTTCCGGAAACGCGGATTTTAAAAATGTAACTGCGAGGGTGGGGATTTCATATGTTCTTGCAACTGATCTTAATGTATACGGAGACTGGAGTACGGGTTTTATTCCGCCGGCAACGGAGGAACTATCCGGCAACCCTGCTGCTTTCGGAGGGTTCAATGCCGGTCTTGTGCCGGCCACTTCAAAAGGCGGGGAGTTGGGATTCAAAGGGAATATCGGCCGTACTTTTCAATTCGATATCGCCGGGTTTCTTCTGAACACCTTGCATGATTTTTACCGGTACAGGATACTGCCGCAACGACCCCTGGAAACATTTTACGGGAATGCCGGGGGATCACGAAGAAAGGGTATAGAATTATATGCGGCTTATTCTCCGGTAAGAGATTTCAATATTTCACTGGCATATACTTATTCGGATTTCAAATATCTTACTACCTCACGGGATTCCAATTATGTGGGTGATGAATTACTGCCGGCGGTTATAAAAGGTTATACATTGCCTGATTCTCCGGCCAGCCAGCTCAACTCGGAAATCGAGTACAGGCTTTCCAGCCATTTTACGTTGGGTGCCGGAAACGATTACCAGAGTTCATGGTATATTTATCCGAACGCAAAGGTTCTGCAGCAAGGCTTTCTGCTGTTCAATGCCAGGGCCTCCTGTTCCTGGAAAATCGGAGGATATAACCTTGAATTCTCAATTTATGGAAAGAACCTTTCCAATGAAAAATACATGGCCTTTACCGAGCCTGATCCTGACGGCAATTGTTACCAGGCAGGACCTCGGAGAGAATTTTTTATTCAGCTCAGGGCAGGATTTTAATCTTTTACAAGGAAACCCGGTTTAGTGTCACCGTCGGGATTCCGTATTATCCTGTAACGGTGAATTATCTTAAATCAACTGTTGATCTCCTTTTCATTCATACCGGACAGACTAATTATTAACACTAATTACAGTTCCATAAAACTTTTCCTGTTGAAAAGGGTTATCAGTTTCATTAACACCTAAATCCTTTAGCTATGAAAATCGGAATATTGGGCACCGGGATGGTCGGAGATGCAATCGGTTCCCGTCTTATTGAACTTAAACATTCAGTCATGATGGGATCCCGGAAAGCCGGTAATGAAAAGGCAGTAGCCTGGGTTTCACGTCAGAATAAAAATGCGAGTCAGGGAAGTTTCGCTGATGCTGCCAAATTTGGTGAGATCCTTTTCAATTGCACCCACGGCATGGCTTCCCTGGAGGCCCTGAAAATGGCCGGCAAGGAAAATCTCCACGGAAAAGTATTGGTGGATGTTTCCAACCCTCTTGATTTTTCAAAGGGTATGCCTCCTTCTTTGTCCGTTTGCAATACCAGTTCGCTGGCTGAAGAAATACAGAAAACCTATCCAGATGTCAGGGTTGTGAAATCGCTGAACACTATGAACTGCAAACTGATGGTTCAGCCCTCCCTGGTTGCAGGCGGAGATCACCAGGTTTTTCTATGTGGAAATGATGAGCAGGCTAAAAACACAGTTGCAGAAATTTTGGAACAATTTGGCTGGAATCAGGAAAGTATTCTTGACCTTGGTGATATAACCGGGGCAAGGGGAATGGAAATGATCCTTCCGGTATGGCTCCGATTAATGGGCAAGCTGGGATCCCCGGATTTCAATTTTAAAATCGTCAGGTAACCCGGAAAATCTTAAGCATTTTCGATAGTGTGAATTAAATTTGTACTGTGAAAATTGCTTGTCAGTTTTCCGGTTGTTCGCTAGTGGAAGGTTTGTCTATTTTTGAATAAAAAAATGAAACTCACTTCCAGTACCATGTATCAGGCTCTGTTGAATAAGGATAAATCCTATGAAGGCCTGTTCTTTGCAGCGATCAAAACAACCGGGATCTTTTGCCGGCCAACCTGTCATGCGAGAAAGCCCAAGCCGGGGAATGTCATCTTTTATTCCTCCGCCCGTGAGGCCATTCAGAACGGATATCGCCCCTGCAAGTTATGCAGGCCGCTGGAAGCCTCGGGCGATACTCCTGACATTATCCGGGATCTGCTGGGAAAAATAGAAGAAGATCCTCTTTCAAAAATCAGCGATCATGATCTCATAAAAATGCATATCGAGCCGAACCGGGTGCGCCGCTGGTTCAAGGTTCATCACGGCATTACCTTCCAGGGTTACCAGCGTATGCTCAGGATTAATTCGGCCTATCAGCAGCTTTCAGACGGAAGCAGGGTGACGGATGCCGCTTTCGATAATGGTTATGATTCCCTGAGCGGGTTTACTGATGCCTATAAATCCCTGATCGGCGAAAATCCTTCAGGTGCCAGGACTTCAAGGGTGATTAATATACATCGTTTTACCACTCCCCTTGGACCAATGATCGCCTGTGCCTCAGAAGAAGGTCTTTACCTCGTGGAATTCACTGACAGGAAGGCACTGGAAACTGAACTCAGCGATCTTAAAAGAAGATTGAAAGCTAATATTATTTACGGTTCCTTCCAGGTTTTCACTGAACTTGAAAGACAAATGGAAGAATATTTCAGCCGGAAAAGAAAGACTTTCGATCTTCCGTTGATCACGCCCGGGTCGGAATTCCAGGAGAAGG
>JBJKSY010000622.1:0-2099 GCA_046703645.1 Cyclobacteriaceae bacterium | reverse complement strand
CCGCCGATTTTAAAGGATTTGGATATTCCCGAAGATTGATAATTGACGGTATTGGTGATTTTTACCTGGTATCCTTTGGATGGTTTCATGGTTTTTGGAACAAGCCAGCTAAAACTTCCCTGGTTGCTCAGGTCTTCATTGATTTTAGACACCAGTTGATTTGACCGCATTAAATCGAGTTCGACTTTCTCAGCCGAATTGCCTCCCAGCCAATCAATTTTCAGGGTCTTTCCCTTTTTGATCTTTGTGAAAGAAGAAGGATTTGTTACAGTATAATAACCCCCAATTAATAATGCCCTGATCTCCCAGGTAATTTCTCCTTTGAAAGTTCCAAGTTCTTCCTGCGTTTTCCACATGATGGAAAGCCCTTTACCGGGTTTTATGTCTTTCCCCACATCTCCAGTCACTAGTTTCAAGGGAGCAGTAAAATTATCTACTGAACTGTAAAGATTCACTTCAAATAAACTGGATGGAGAATCACTCAGCAGATCATAGGTAATTTTGACATTTGAACCTGATATCTCGGCGCGGACATTCGAGATCTGTTGGGCGGCCGAAATTGTTGATATCACAACACCGGCCAGAAAAATTATAAGGCGTCTCATGGCGTTGAAAAAAATGATAATTTGGCAAACCGACTCTAAAAATACAAAGTAGGAAATTAAGGAAGTAAAGTCAATAGAATCCTGTTTTTAATTATTTCCATAAAAAAATGTACAAAACCAATATGAAATTCAGTGAAATACCGAAGATTATATGATTATGTTTCCTGTAAAATTTAACCGGATTTGAGGATAATTTGCGGTCAAAAGATATTAAACTTCGAGCTCCCGTAGATCGACGGGCACCACTTTGGAAACGCCTTCCTCGACCATTGTGATCCCGTAAATGACATCGGATGCTGACATTGTCCTTTTATTATGAGTAACAATAATGAACTGGGAATCCTTGGAAAACGTCCTTATGATATTGTTGAATTTATCGAGATTTACATCATCCAACGGAGCATCTACCTCGTCGAATATACAGAAGGGGGCCGGTTTCATAAGATAGATGGCAAATAATAGGGAAGTGGCTGTAAGTGTTTTTTCCCCACCTGATAACTGGTTGATCGTCAATGGTTTCTTTCCCTTGGGTTTAGCAATGATCTCTATACCTGAATTCAACGGATCGTCGGGGTTCAATATAACCAGGTCACAGTCATCGCCTTCATTGAACAGGGTTCTGAATACCTTCGCAAAATTGGATTTTATATCTTCGAAGGCATTCATGAAATTTGATTTGGCCGCCTGGTCAATCTCATCCATGGTCGTGTGCAGGGATTCTTTTGCTTTGACAAGGTCTTCTTTCTGGCCGGTAATGAAGTCAAAACGTTCTTTGATCTCATTATATGCCTCCATGGCCATCGGGTTGATGGCTCCAAGCCTGTCCATTTTGTCTTTCACCTGTGTGACCTGGTCGCGGAGCTCGTCGTCGGACTGTGTTTCTTCTGATTCCTGCTGGGTTGCCATGATCTCATCAAGATCGACATTGAATTCCACGGAAAGGCGTTCTTTAGTAGAAGATAAATGAAGTTTGACCTCGCTCATGCTGTTGTTTAGAGCCATCAGTAACGTATCAACCTGCTCTCTTATATGCTGGAATTCCCTGATATGTTTTTCCAGCTCATCAATTTCACCCCGTGAAGCATAGTAGGATCTTTCAAATTCATTAAGCTCCTTTTCTTTTTCCTCCTTTTCACCGTACATCCTGACGATCTCTTCATCGTTCAGGGCCGCAGAACCTGCGATTTCATTTATTTCCTGTTCACTTTTAGCCAGGTCTTCGGAATTATGCCGGACTCTTTCCTGGCTATTTTCAAGCGTGCTTGTTTTAAAGGATATTTCCTGTTCCAGGTTGCTGATCCTGTTTTTCTGCTGATGATAGAGCAGGGTTTCCTGGTTGTTGACATTTAATTGAATCTCAACAATACTATTCTGTTCTTTAAGATCACCCTGCAGAATTTCAAGTTGGTTTTGCAACTCGGTAACCCTATTACTGAGCCGGGTTTCATTTTCAGCCAGGTTGACGATCTCCAGTTCAAGTTCGCTGATCTTTGC
>JBJKSY010000621.1:0-3285 GCA_046703645.1 Cyclobacteriaceae bacterium | reverse complement strand
AGGACCTAAGTAATGCAGCAACAGCAGCAACCTGGGGGGCAGAAAATGAGGATCCGTCAGCCAGCAGGTAATTATTCCCATTGGTTGTAGTATATACCGCTGTCCCCTGTGCGACAATATCAACCTTATCATTATACGTAGCCCAGGCAGTTTTGGCATCCTGTTGGTCAACAGCCCCTACAGAAAGCACGTTATCATAGGATGCCGGGTAGAAGTAAATATTTTCAGGAGTGTTACCCGCGGCGGCAACTACCACCACGTCTTTTTCATTTACCAGGTAATTAATTACATCCTGGGCATATTGGGAATATCCGCCGGGCTCCCCCCATGATAATACAACCACCTTGCACCCCATGTCTGCGGCATAAATAAGTGATTCATAACCATTATGGAAAGAATCATCGGAAGACCGGAAAATTTTCAAAGGCATGAACCTGGAACCAAATGCAATTCCTGCCATACCTTGCCCATTATTGGCAGTTGCACCAATGATACCCGTTACTTCTGTACCGTGAGGATCCCGGTCCGCGGAAACATCATTGTCGCTGTCAGCAAAATCCCAGCCTGTGTAATCGTCAATATAACCGTTTCCATCATCATCAATCCCGTTTACCGGATCCTTAAGGTTATGGTAAATATTATTACCAAGATCAGTGTGGCTCAGATCAAGACCGGTATCTGATATTCCTGTAATTACCGAAGAATCGCCTTTTTCGAGGTCCCATGCCTTATAGGCATTTATGGTTGATAAATAAACCTGTGCGCCACCCATTTGAGCCGCGGGATCATTCGGTACGTAAAGGGGATAATAGTTATATTCTGGCTCGGCATACGCTATCCAGGGAAGCGATCTTAGCCACCTGAGTGTCTGTACCTGGTCATATGGCTTCAAAAGGACAAGCTTGTATATCCCATCCAAAACGGATTTCCCCGATTTCCTGAAAGCCGGATTTACATCTTTCCGAAGAGGTAATATGGAGCTGAATTTTCCTGAAATCTCAAGAATTCCCAGGCCTTCTCCAATTGATGATCGATAGCCGGGGCCGGTGTTCCGGGATATGCGATTCTTCAGTTTAATAACAATATGGCCGGGAATAATAGCTGATTCTCCGTTTTTCCCCTTATAAACCTGGGCTATGGTTAATCCTGAAAATTGGAATATTATGCAGAAACAGGCAATTGCAAGCCGGGGGGAATAGTTGTATGATTTACACCTGGCCAATGAATACAATGTGATTTATAGATTGTAAATTTAAGGGTATGGAATCAATGATATTTTAGATATTTTTTTTTAATTTATATTTAATTCAAAGATTTTTTTAATTAATGTCACTTTTTGATATTCACCGGGAAGTACTTTTCAAGGCGATAGATTCCGTAAAAAGCGGCATATTTTTTAATCATTACCCGGAAGTTCACTTTGAAGAAATATACAAGGAACAGGAAGTTTCAGCCGGATACCAGAAATTCAAGGATTATCTTAACAGGAAGTTTGAATCATTGAGGCAGGCACAGCCTGTAAACTGGGTGGGAGATGAAGAATCCCCGTATTTACAACAACCTCTTAATATCAAGTATCCCACTTTTGAAATTGAAACGATAATTAACCGTGCTTATGGTGAATTTCATAAATGGAGAAAAGTTAAAATTGAAGAAAGGGCAGGGTTACTCCTGGAATCATTATCAAGGATTGAAAAGAAATTCCATGAAATTGCATTCGCTCAGATGCATACAACCGGGATGAGTTATGAGTTCTCATACCAGATGTCAGGACCCCATGCGGCTCAACGGGCATTAAATGCCGTAGCCATGGGATATGACTCCCTTCAACGGTTTCCTGAATCAGATCCGGACAGTCTGATGATGGATGAATTTGGCATTAAACTGAATAAAAGGTGGAAGGCCGTACCTACGGGTATCAGCCTTATTATAGGAAGCCCGAATTTCCCGGCCAGGGATACGATACCGGGAATTTATGCTAGCCTGATCACCGGTAATCCGGTAATTATCAAACCCCATTCTTCTTCTATACTCCCTGTTGCTATCGCGGTATCTGAAATTCAGAAAGTATTTAGTGAAAACGGTTATGATCCTAACATCTGTCAGATAGCCATTGAAACGCAGAATGAAGATTTCAGTATGGCCCTGGCAAAAATGGATGAAATTCGGCTTATTGATTATCGCGGTAACGGGGGAATGATCGAATTCCTCGAAAAGCTGAAGAATAAGACCATTTTCCTCGAAAAGAATACTGTCAATTCGGTTATCATCGATTCTGTCGAAGATCTTGAATTCACTATTCAGAACCTTATACTTTCCCTGACGCTTTATTCCGGGCAGATGAATAATACACCCCAGAATTTCTTTATACCTGAAGAAGGGATCGAGACCCCCGAAGGTCGGATAACCTTCAGGCAGTTCCTTCAAAGTTTCCATGACGAGCTCGACCGCCTGGTAAATAAAGATCCTGCTGGGCCTGTGATACTGGGAGCAATTCAGGATCCCAGGACCATTCTGGAGATCAGGAACCTGGAAAACAAAGCACAAAAGATATATTTTAGTGATGCCCCTTACCGGCATCCGGATTATCCCAATGCAAGAACACTTTGCCCGTTGTTGATGGAAGTGGATCCATCTCAGTTTGACGTTTATCAGAAACATTATTTCGGCCCGGTCGGCTTTTTAATTCGTACAAAAAACACCCAGCAATCCATTCATCTCGCTTCTGAAACATCGAGGAAAACAGGATCCATATATTGCAGCGCATTTACAATCCATCCGGAGTTAAAGGAACAGATCACCGATGCTCTTACTGTGACGAATACGCCTGTCACATTCAATATGGTGGGTAATATTTATATCGAGAAAGGATCCTCCTATGAACATTTTCACCTGACGGGAGGCAATACAGCCAGCATTGCATCTTCCAGTAACCTGGAATATGTTCTCCGCCGTTTTACCTGGGTAGGATACAGGGAACCTATTTACCCAGGCTGATTCATACACTCCCAGGCAAAGAAAATCTCATCAGGAAATATGTATCAGGAAAATAATAAGAACCGTTAAAAACACATTCGCCACCCCTGCACTGAAAACCAGTTCGGCATTATTGTTATTATAAAAAGTGCCCAGGAAAGAGGTTCCCAGCAGAATTACCAGGAAAAAGGAAAATACATTATATATTGAATAATGGGGCTTAAAAATATAGGTATCAAGACCGGTATCAACAATAAGCTTCTGCGGAATATTGAAGATAGGTGTCAGTTCAATTGTCGCATTATCGCC
>JBJKSY010000620.1:0-4761 GCA_046703645.1 Cyclobacteriaceae bacterium | reverse complement strand
AGGAAATCGGTATGCTGATGGCTGTCGGAATGAACAAGGTCCGGATCTTCCTGATGATCGTACTTGAAACCATTTTCCTGTCCCTCACGGGCGGAGTCGCCGGCATATTTCTCGGGACAATGATCTCGAGGTTTTTTGAGACCCATAAAATCCCGCTTACAGCATGGGGATCGGCCTATGAAGACCTGGGCTACGATGCCTTTGTCTATACGTCCATTAATACCCACCTGGTTATAAACATAACCCTGCTTGTATTGCTGACCGGATTGATCGGGTCCCTCTACCCTGCATATAAAGCGTTGCAGAACAATCCTTCCGAAGCATTGAGAATAGAATAATCAAATGAAAATTATATAAACATGGCAATTATCGAAATCAAAAAACTGACCAAAGTATATGATGGCTCTTCCGTGGAAGTCAGGGCCGTCGACGGTATTGATCTTACCATTGAAAAAGGTGAATTCACTGCCATCGTAGGGCCTTCTGGATCCGGGAAGACCACATTCCTTAACCTGGTAGGCGGCCTTGACAAGCCCTCCTCGGGTGAGGTTATTGTCGACGGCACCAGCATCTGGGGATTATCGGGTGGAAAACTTATCGATTTCAGGCTCAACAATATCGGTTTCGTCTTCCAGGCTTATAATTTAATTCCCGTCCTGACAGCAGGTGAAAATGTTGAATTCATCATGGAACTTCAGGGTAGGCCAAAGAAGGAACGCCTCGACCGCGCCCGTGAGCTCCTGGATGCCGTCGGCATAGGAGACCGCATGGACAGCCGGCCTTCACAGCTATCCGGCGGTCAGCAACAGAGGGTTGCCGTTGCAAGAGCCCTTGCTTCCAAACCGAAATTTGTCCTGGCGGATGAACCGACGGCCAACCTGGATTCAAAATCCACTGAAACCCTGCTGGATATTATGGAAAAACTGAACCTGGAAGAAAATGTGACTTTTATATTTTCAACCCATGATGCCCGTGTTGTAAAAAAGGCCCGTCGTATAATAACGATCGAAGACGGCAAGGTACTGAATGATGAAATCATTAAGAAACAGGAAAGCGCATCATGAGAAGACTGGTATTTGCCGCGATTATTCTCAATTTTTTATATCTCCCGGATGTTTCGGCCCAGTCAGCCAAAGAAAGTCCATTTTCCGCGAACGGATACCTTAAATTCCTTCAATCGGTTTATTACCAGCAATTCAGCAAACAATGGCTGGTCGACAACCTGATCCACAACCGTCTTAATTTTGCTTATTACCCCAGCGGGCATTTTCACGCCAACCTGGAAATCAGGAACAGGATCTATTACGGGCAATCGGTGGAAACCATACCCGGATATGCCGACCTGATCAACACGAAGACATCCTACTTTAATTTTTCAAGGATTCTATTCAAAGGAAGCTCATATTTTATGATCTCGAATATCGACAGGGCCTATTTCGATCTGAATTATGGAAAGTTGCAGATCCGTACCGGAAGGCAACGGATTAACTGGAGTGAAAACCTGGTCTGGAATCCCAATGATGTATTTAATGCGTATTCTTATTTTGATTTCGATTACGAGGAAAGACCCGGCATCGATGCTGTTAAAGTTCAATATTATACCGGAGCAACCTCGAGTGCGGAAATCGTCTATGAACTGGCCGACAGCCTGAAAGGCATGGCGTTTGCCGGCAGGTACCAGTTCAATACGCTTGGATATGATTTTCAATTTCTTGGCGGTTATGTAAAAGACGACTGGGTAGCCGGGGCCGGCTGGTCGGGGCATATTGGAGGCGCAGCGTTCCGGGGCGAAGCCACCTGGTTTTACGCCAATAATCCTCTTGTAAGCCGGCGCTCACAACTGGTTGCAGCTATATCGGGTGACTATACTTTTAAGAACAGTCTTTATGCTCAACTGGCCATAATTTATAATTCCAGCGGTTCCGCCGGCAAAGCTCCCTTCCCTGATAATATTTTTTTCACAAATGTTTCTGCCAAAAACCTGACGCCTGCCCGAACCGAATTATTCGGAGATGTCACATATCCTTTTACACCGCTGATCAACGGTGGCCTTGCAGGAATCCTCAATCCAAACGACCAATCCTATTTTTTCGGACCTTCCTTCACCTTCTCACTGCAGGAAAACCTGGAACTGATGATGATCGGTCAGTTTTTTGAAGGCGGCAATGGGACGGAATACGGGAATATCGGGAAGCTGATATACTGGAGATTGAAATGGAGTTTTTGAGAAGGAGGCGGCAGGCGGTAAAATGAACGAAGTTAAATCCCGATCAGGGCGGGAAGGCAGGCGGCAGGCAATAAAAGACCGGATGAAATTTATTCCCTTACGTATTTGAAATTTTTCGTTCCGGCTGCAACACGAATACCCCGGTGTTATTCCATCTTAAATACCCTCACCCAGTCAATCAGGTATTTCTGGGGAAAAATTGAATCGTCAATCTTTCCTCCCCAATCGCCCCCAACGGCAGTATTGAGCATTAAATAGAACGGATGGTCGAACAACCCATTTTCAACCGTTGAATCGGCATTGAAAGTGAAGTAGTAATGGTTGTCGACAAAAAATCTCAATTGCGAACTTGTTCTTTCAACCCCGTAAACATGAAATTCGTTATTCACATTTGCGATATGGATCGTATCTCCCTTTGCCATATGACAGGTTGAATCAGGTTTATAGGGATCCCCCCAATGAAAGGTGCCATAGATCACTCCCGGCGTCCGACCCAGGTATTCCATGATATCTATTTCTCCGCAGCGTGGCCATCCGACTTTGTTGATATCGGTCCCCATCATCCAGATAGCCGGCCATATACCCTCTCCCGATGGAAGTTCGGCACGCACTTCTACCCTTGAATTGACCGGTACAGAGATCTTACCCAGCGTGTTGATGCTTGCCGAAGTATAATGAGCACTATCATAATCCTCTTTTCTTGATTCGATGACCAGCATACCGTTTTCCACCCTTGCATTTTCCGGTCTTGATTTCGTATAATACTGTGCTTCATGGTTGCGGATAAATCCTGTTTCATAACCCCATTTGGAAGAATCAGGCAATCCTGTATAGTTGAACTCATCATTCCAGATCAGGGAATAATGTTTTGTGGAATCGTAGGGAACAATGGAGGTGGTGGATGTATTCCTGCAACTGCTTATAACCGTAAAAAAAAGCAGGATGAAAGCCGAATTAAAAAAATATTTCATAATCAGCGAATTTAGGTTTATAAATTTAACAATTTGAATTAAGTTATTCCAATAAACCCTTTTGTTTTACTTCAATGAATTAATAAATTGACCCGATTTAAGTCCGCAACCGGATAAAATTAAAAACCGATTCCGTCATGAAACATCTTAAAATTTCCAATGCCTTCCTGGTACTGATCCTGTTCATCGTTTCCTGTAATCCTCCAACTATTACCACTCCCCTTTCAACGATAATACAGGTGGATGGCGGAAAAGTGCAGGGCGTACGAGAGGACAGCATTCTGGTTTTTAAAGGAATTCCGTTTGCAGCGCCGCCTGTTGGAGAACTTCGCTGGAAAGCCCCGCAACCCGTTGTTCCCTGGGACAGCGTTCTTAAAGCAAATCATTTCGCTCCGGCCTGCCCACAGATCAACGCATCCTGGCAGGGTGTTCCGGATATGAAAATGTCGGAAAACTGTCTTTACCTTAACGTATGGACCCCGGCACATTCCGTAAACGACAATTTGCCGGTAATGGTATGGATCTATGGCGGAGGCTTTGTTCAGGGAACTACAGCCACTCCAAATTATGACGGCACAAAGCTGGCAAAAAAGGGAGTTGTGCTGGTCAGTGTTGCCTACCGTGTCGGCCCCCTGGGGTTTCTGGCCCATCCGGAACTGACGGCAGAATCTCCCAACAAAGTTTCCGGAAATTACGGTATCCTCGACCAGATTGCAGGATTGAAATGGGTGCAAAGGAATATCCATGCTTTCGGGGGCAATCCAAATCAGGTGACCGTTTTCGGTGAATCGGCAGGGGGAATCTCGGTGAGCATTCTATGTGCATCTCCCCTGGCCAAAGGGCTTTTCAACGGTGCAATTTGTGAAAGCGGCGGGTCTTTCTGGCCGGTAGCCGGTGCCGGTAAGGGCGATATGTATCATATGACAACTTTGAAAGATGCGGAAAAGTTAGGGGCAGATTTCGCAAAACGTATGGGAGCCAATTCAATCGAAGAGTTACGAAAAACAGATCCTTCAAAATGGAAGGATGATCCGGCACAGAATATGGGGGCTCTTTGGCCGGTGGTAGACGGATACGTGATCACAGGGGATCAGTACAAGCTTTACACCGAAGGAAAATTCAACGATGTGAATGTGATCATTGGAACCAATTCCGATGAGGGTGCTGTATTCGTCCAACCTCAGGAACCCGCTAAATACAAGGAAGCCATAAAAAATCGGTTCGGCCCGTTTGCCGGCCGTATTCTAAAGCTCTATCCCGGGAATACGGAAGCAGAGACTTTTACTTCTTCAGCCGATATATTCCGCGATATGGCTTTTGCCTGGCCTTCCTGGGCATGGGCCAACCTGCAATCGGAGCATGGGAAATCGAAAGTGTTCACATATTATTTTGACGAACAGCAGCCTTCATTACCTGGTACAACCTATAAACCCCGTGGAGCCTTTCACGGTGATGAGATAAAGTATGTCTTCGGCCATATCGATCCTTCAAAGGACAGCCTCTTTACCGGAACGGATCTCAAGCTATCCGGGATCATGTCGGATTACTGGACCAACTTTGCCA
>JBJKSY010000619.1:0-5201 GCA_046703645.1 Cyclobacteriaceae bacterium | reverse complement strand
AGGCCCCTTACAATCTGGATCTTATCCGGCCGTGCGATTTTTCCGATTTGTTTTACAACAGATTCGATCACCTCTTCCCTGACGAGCTCTTCCCTGAATTGATTATCACCGCATACGACAAATGCATAGATTCCCTGTCCTTTAAGTTCATGCGGATATCCGACAACTGCCGATTCAACAACATGATCATTTGAATTGATGGCATTTTCTATCTCTGCAGTTCCAAGCCGGTGCCCGGAAACATTAAGAACATCATCAACTCGGCCTATGATCCTGTACCTTCCGTCTTCATCACGTTTGGCGCCATCACCGGTGAAATAATATCCCTTATAATGCGAGAAATAAGTTCTCTGGCATCGTTCATGGTTTCCCCAGATAGTCCGAAGCATGGAAGGCCACGGGAATTTTATGCATAACAATCCTTCCACATTATTGCCCTGTAGCTCATGACCTTCATTATCAAGAAGAACCGGTTGCACACCGGGAAGAGGATAGGAAGCATGACAGGGTTTTGTATCGGTAAGGTGAGCCAACGGGGAAATAAGGATCCCTCCCGTTTCCGTCTGCCACCAGGTATCTACGATCGGGCATTTTTCCTTGCCGATATGAATATTGTACCAGTTCCACGCTTCTTCATTGATCGGTTCACCCACTGTTCCAAGAACCTTCAGGGATTGAAGACTGTAATCAAGTACGTTGTCAAGTCCGCCAGTCATCAGTGAACGGATAGCAGTTGGAGCCGTGTAAAAATGTGTGGCGCCATGTTTGTCAACGATCTGCCAGAAACGTCCCATATCGGGGTATGTCGGGATACCTTCAAACATGATGGTGGTTGCACCGCTCAGCAATGGACCGTAGATGATATAGGAATGGCCGGTAATCCATCCCACATCGGCTGTGCAGAAAAAGGTATCGCTTTCGTAGAACTGGAATACATTGCGAAATGAATAGGCGGTATATACCATGTATCCTCCGGATGAATGAACAATACCTTTCGGAGTTCCGGTTGATCCCGATGTATAGAGTATGAAAAGCGGGTCCTCCGAATCCATAACTTCGGCAGGACATACTTTATTTACCTTCTTTAACTCTTCATGATACCAGACATCCCTTCCTTCGACCATATTTACCGCCCAGGCAAGTCTTTCGACTACAATCACTTTTTTAACCGAATCACCACTTTCTTCTATTGCCTCATCTACTACTCTTTTTACGGGAATCTGTTTTGCTCCCCGGTTCATCCCATCGGCAGTTATAACCACACTGGCCGTTGCATCCTTGATTCTTCCACCCAGGGCATGAGCAGAAAATCCTGCAAAAACCACGGAATGGATGGCGCCTATACGGGCACAAGCCAGAACCGAAAACATGAGTTCGGGGATCATGGGCATATAAATGCAGACCCGGTCGCCTTTTTTAACCCCGTTGTTCTTAAGGACGTTTGCGAACTCACATACATTTTCATAAACCTCCTTGTAAGTGTACCGCACAAATTTTTCTTTCGGATCATTAGGTTCCCAGATAAGAGCCAGTTTGTTACCCCTCAGGTCAAGATGGCGGTCAATGCAATTTTCTGTTATGTTTAATTTACCATTGACAAACCATTTTACATCAGGTTCCTCAAAATTCCACTCCATCACTTTATCCCATTTTTTCTTCCAGATAAAATAATCCGCTTTCTCAGCCCAGAATTTTTCAGGATCGTCGATACTATCCTGGTAGGATTTATGGTAATCCTCGAGGTTTCGCATTCTATCTGCCATAGATCATCTTAATTATATGTTATTAAAGAAAACAGAAGTGTAAATTACACATAATTTCAGAAAAAATAAATTTAAACTTCGTGTGCGACTTGGCCAGTCGTAAAAGAAGTTAAAAAATTCCCTCTTCATTTTTGTAAAAGTTAACATGTCCTTACGGATTTTTATCCAATGAAAATTTCAACAAGAATGGCAAGTAATCCACCGGCAAATGCAAACAATAATTTCTTGGGGTTAAAATGATGGCCCGGGCTTGTTTCAAAAAATATAGTAGTGGATATATAAAGAAAGGTACCGCTTACGATCCCATATAACATGGATACATAATGTCCCGGCAGGCCGGATTGTTGATTTATGAAATTATTGAATAATACACCTGCGGGAGAAGCAAGACTGAACAAGATCAGGTTCATGATCGCCTTCTTTTTCCCCATGTGAGAATAATACAACAAAGCCATCAGGGAAAATGCTGCCGGGAATTTATGGAGAACAATTCCAAGCAGAACTCCTTCGGCATGGTGACTGAAGGCCGGATCGGGAGGCTGGGCCAGGATCATCCCCTCGAGGAAAGAATGAACACCGAGTCCCAGCATGAGGGATGTTACCTGTGCCGAATGAAAATGGATATTGTCCTTGTCGGTGATATGAACGTGAATATGCCCGTGTTCCACGCCCCGCGAAAAAAATGCCAGGATCAATTGGAGGAAAAATCCCGAAAGAATGAATATTCCGATGAAAACAGGGTTTGGAAAATCCAGGTAGACTTCAGGCAAAATATGGACAATGGTAATGGAAAACAGGTATGAGCCTGCAAGCATGAGAATATTCCGGAAATTGATCTTGCGAAAGCCCGGGACAAGCAAAAAGATCATCCCCCCGGAAAATGCTGTCAGGAACAAGGTAACTATATTGAAGAAAAGCGTATTTGAGCCCATATTAAAGTATCAATTGTTATGACGGATCAGGGGCTTCACTGAATCCGAGATATAAGTTTTCAACTTGCCGTCTTTATCGTCATATATAAAATATACCCCAAGGTCTTTCCTTTCCTTTAATACTTTTTCGCTGCCGTCCAGGCCCAGCACCATAAAGGCTGTTGCAAAACCGTCTGCCGTCATGCAATCAGGCGCTATGACTGAAGCGCTAAGTATATTCTGTTCGGCGGGATAACCCGTATGAGGGTCGAGCTCGTGGGAATATTTCCTCCCGTTCTTTACATAAAAATTCCTGTAGTTGCCTGAAGTGGCAACTGCCTGATCATGCAATTCGAGAACTGCTGTAATTTTGCTTTCAAGAACGTCCACGGTAGGATCCTCAACCCCGGCCGACCAATATTTCCCTTTTTCGTTTTTGCCATGAGCAAGCACTTCTCCGCCGATTTCAACAATAAAATTTTTAATTCCTTTCGAGGTCAGGAAACGTCCCACCACATCCACCCCGTAACCTTTGGCGATAGCGCTGAAATCCAACTGTACCCCGGGAAATTTTTTCCAGACTTTTACGGAATCGAATAATATTTTGTTGAATCCCACATAATGAAGAAGAGAATCCACCTGTGAACTGTCAGGCATGGCTTCCTGCATGGGACCGAATCCCCAGGCATTGACCAATGGCATTACCGTCGGATCAAAAGCCCCACCCGTTGCATCGTAAATTTCTTTACTTTTCACGAGCACCGGGTAAAAATATTTTGATCGGTAAACAAGGGTATCATGTGTATTGAAATAAGAAATTTCCGATTCAGGGATGAAAGTTGACATGGAAAGATTCCAGACTTTGAGCAAGGAATCAATTTCATCCTGGTAATTTATCCCTCCCTTTGAAAGGTAGGCAATATTGTAGATTGTTCCCATGGTCCTTCCGCTGAAGGAAACCCTGGTCTCATTGATTGAGTTTTTCCTGACCATCCACACAAAAAAAATCGCAAGGATAATCAGTACGGGTATCAGCCATTTAAGATTTTTCATCCACCGGAAAATTAGGCGACCAATTTACAACCAATTCACAAGAATTGGGATGCCGGTATGATCTGTTTAATATATTTTGCGATCATAATTTTAAAAGCATCAATGCCGGAATGAGTATCCGATGGTCCTGATAAATGGATTTAAACGAAGGAAATACATAAGTTCCTATATATTCAGATTTTATCCGATTTTACACATATTCACCAGGCTTTTGAATTCGATAGAAAATTAAAGGCAAATGTTTAATTTAGCACAAAACACCGCTGTATGCAGGAGGGCCTTAACAATAACAACAGGGAGATTCTCAATCATGCCGATAAGGAGTTTGAGCGCATGCTGCGGCCTGTCAGCTTCAAGGAATTTTCCGGGCAGGAAAAAGTTGTTGGAAATCTAAAAATATTTGTCCAGGCTGCAAGGAAACGGGGAGAGCCCCTTGACCACGTCCTGTTGCATGGCCCTCCCGGCCTTGGAAAAACTACCCTCAGCTATATCATTGCCAATGAATTGGGTTCAAACATAAAAATCACTTCAGGACCTGTCCTTGATAAGCCAAGCGATCTGGCAGGCCTGCTTACAAACCTGGAGTCGAATGACGTTTTATTTATTGATGAGATACATCGTTTAAATCCTGTCGTGGAGGAATACCTGTATTCTGCCATGGAAGATTACAGGATTGATATCATGCTCGATACCGGGCCCAATGCAAGATCTGTACAACTCAAGCTGAACCCGTTTACCCTCGTTGGCGCCACTACCCGTGCCGGCCTGCTTACAGCCCCGTTACGGGCCCGTTTCGGTATCAATTCCCGTCTTGAATATTACAAATCGGATCTTCTGCAGCATATCGTTGACCGCTCAGCCAGGATACTTGCTGTCCCTATCGATAAAAGTGCTGCCGTGGAGCTGGCAAGAAGGAGCAGGGGCACACCCAGGATAGCCAACAATCTTCTTCGCCGTACACGTGATTTTGCCGATATCAAGGGAACCGGTGTGATAACCCGGGATATTACCGAAATGGCATTGAAAGCACTTGACGTGGACAAAGACGGCCTGGACGAAATGGACAACCGGATATTGTTGACCATCATTGAGAAATACAACGGTGGACCGGTGGGTCTCAACACGATTGCCACTGCCTGCTCCGAGGAAGCAGAAACGATCGAGGAAGTTTATGAGCCTTTCCTTATCCAGGAAGGATATATTAAAAGAACTTCACGAGGCAGGGAAGCAACAGAACTTGCCTACAGGCATCTTCAGAAAATACCTCCCGGAAAAACGCAATCTCTTTTTGATGAATGAACTCCGGCGAACTTAAAGAACGTTCGGAAAAAATTAAAAAGCTGGCCGTTGAATTCGGGTTCGATGAATGTGGTATTTCAAGGGCCGGATACCTGGCTGAAGAGGCAGACCGCCTGGAAAACTGGCTTCAGCAAAAATTCCATGGTGAAATGGAATATATGGAGAGGCACAAGGA
>JBJKSY010000618.1:0-4490 GCA_046703645.1 Cyclobacteriaceae bacterium | reverse complement strand
AATTCTTATTGAAATGATCATAATGGGTTTCAAAAAAAGCATACTGAAAAATCAATAAGCACGTAGCTATACTAACAGACAAGCCGATTATATTGATAAAAAAAAATATTTTGTCTTTTAAAAGATGCCGCCATGCAACGGTCAAATAATTATATAGCATGGGAATGGGTTTTAATTCTTACAGAAGAATCTTGTAATCTACAAAGAGGATTTTAAGACTACAACATAATACTTACTTATCTCTCCATCGGCCTCCTATGATCATATTTTTTATGATGTCTTACATTCTGAGAATGACGTTTAGCAAGGTTTTTAAAACTAAATGATCGATCCACTGCGCTGCCTTTTATGGTCAGGCCTTCGGTGTGAAATTTTATTAATTATGCTGCCTTGCGGTTGAGAATACGGATAAAATAATTTGAATTGTAACACTGTATCTTTAATTTCTATTAAAATAATCTATCTGCTTACCCAACCTTTCTGAATTTCAAGTTGTACATCTGATTAGAAATGGAATACTTAACGTACATTCAATAAAAACTCCTAATCATGAAAAAAGCACTGCTTCAATTCGCTATCCTGGCATTGATGTTATCCACTTCCTGCAGGGAAGATGGGGTCTTATCATCATCAGCTTATATTGAGGCTTCAAAAACTACTGCAATCCAAATCGGGGAACCTGTAACTTTTAAAGTAAACAATGTACCGGACGGCAAAACGGCTAACTGGTCGGTTAATCCAGTGAACAATGTTCAGTTAAATGTTTCAGGAAATACTGCAGCAGCTTTATTTTCAAGGCCCGGAGGATATAAAATTTCCGCTATCGTTGGAGGGGTTTCGGTAAATCAATCCGTCTCGGTCGATTCAATATATTATTCTCCCGATAGCGCTGAACAGCAAGATACAGTCGGGCTATGCTCAATGACCTATTCGATTTTACCTTTAACCGAAGATCAGATTACCCTGACACCGACTCTTTCATCATGGGATTCAAGCGGGTATATAGGTTTCACAGCCGTTACGGAGAAAAGATATCAATCCTGTAACAATAACCATATTGTAAGTCTTTTATCCAATGGTACCGGTTCCTTCACTGTTGACTTTAATGGGGTGTATGTTACATCAAATTGTTGCGGTCCGGATTCCGTGAACAAACAGGCCGAAATAGATTTCGAATTAAATACTCCGGATGATGCTACCTATACCCTTACAATAACTTTAAATGGCAATACATATACAGGATCTTTTGTAAAGGACAGCGATACCTTTAACTTCACATGGCCTTATACCAGTGGCGTGATCATTTCTCCCTTAACTGTAACAAAACCAAAAAATACCAACTCAAATACTAACTCCTATATACCATTAACCGGCGATCAGGTTAATTTTACCCCTACCCTTTCCGATGTTGATTCCATCAATTACTTATCATTAAATGCACAAACCTTAAATAATTATGGTAATGAATGTTCTTATAATACATTAGTAGGGAGAACGACTTCATCGGCCAACAACTATGTTATAGAATTATTGGGTGTGGAAGTTCAAACCGGATCGGACTGCCCTGGTCTTTCGAAGGCACACAATGAATATAACATTGAGCCGCTGGAAGACGGCAACTACGGATTCTCAATTATTTTAAACGGAGATACCTATACCGGTTCATTTGTAAAGGCCGGTGACACCTATACATTCACCTGGCCATATTCCAGCGGAATTATTATTTCACCATTATCTGTAACAAAACCATAATAGCAAATTCAACCCGGTTATAATAACCCGTGAGGTATTGACCTTAATTTGGAAGAACAGGAAGAAATAATAGAAGGCTGTAAGCGTAATGACCGACACAGTCAGGAGAAATTGTATCGTCAATTTTATGCGGGAATGTTTGCCCTCTGTAAAAAGTACTTTAAAGATAATGAGAATGCTTTAACTGCTCTGAATAATGGAATGTTAACTGTATTTAAAAATATAGGGAAATATGACACGGCTAAAGGATCTTTATTTAACTGGATATATACCATTGTCCGTAATTCAGCACTAACGCATTTGAGAAATATCAGCAGTAATTGGATACGCCAGCGATTTTCCATAAACGATGAATTTGCAGAACGATATATCAATGAAGCTGAAATAAGTTGGGGTGACCTGAATTATTATATAGAACAATTACCCGATGCTACAGAGTCAGTTTTTACCGAATATTATATACAAGGATTATCAATAAAGGAAATTGCTGTTAAAATGAATATCAGTGAAGGAACTGTTAAGTGGCATTTGAGTGACGGACGTAAGAGATTACGAAATCAAATTACAGGAAATGACTAATTTTATAAATACAGATACGGATATGAAATTCCCCTTACCGGAAATTCCGGTGGAAATAGCCTGGGATCATATGAAAAGTATGCTGGATGCAAAAATGCCTCTAAAAGGGTCTTTTAAATCCCATTTTACTTTAACGCCTGGATATAAATATTGGGCGATTGCCGCTGTTATTTCTTTATTAATGGCCTCCATGCTGATCCTTTTCTATTTTTCAAATCAACACAATAACTCTGTTAATGAAATCAAGCTTATTACCAGTACCTCATATAAGGACGTTATAAAGGAAAAATTACCCGACAGCTCAGTGGTTATTCTTAACGAGGGATCGAGTATTCAATATCCGGAAAGGTTTAACTCTACTCAACGGGAAGTTAAGCTGACCGGCGAAGCTTACTTTAAAGTAAAACATGATCCGGCCAGACCCTTCATCGTTAACGCCAATAACATAAATATTAAAGTTTTAGGAACTGCTTTTAATGTCAAATCTCTCCAGGCAGGATCAATAACACAAGTAAATGTTACGCAAGGAAAAGTATTAATGTTTAATTCTAACAATCAAATCATTATTAACGCTGGGCTGGAAGGTACTTATAATGAAAAGACCGGCATATTTTCTCTGGATAGTCTAAAGGACGAAAATAGTATTGCCTATGCAACGAGAGTTTTTAATTTTAAAGATATTTCGCTGAAGGATATATGTTCGGATCTTGAAAAAGCATACGCTGTAACGATTCATTTACAAAATAATTCTATAGCCCAATGTCATATGACCAGCCGGTTTGATAATAAACCGATAAATTATATTTTGGATGTGATTTCCGCCACTTTCGATTTATCTTATAAAAAAACCGGGAATGAAATATATATTTCAGGTGCTGGGTGTAAATAAACGGTTTTTATTCCCGTACTTGATATTTACTTTTCTTCTACTACCTATTATTACCAAGGCACAAGGCCAGCATATCGATTTAACCAAATCAATAAAGATCCCGGAATCCAATATCCGTCTAAGATCATTATTTAAAGAAATTTCCGATCAATCGGTAGCCGTATTTTCCTATGATTCAAGGAAAATAAATGATAACCGGGTTATAAAGCTAAAGCCAGGTGTGATCAAGCTGTCTGATCTCTTAAGGACCATTGAAACTCAGACCGGGTTAAATTACCGGATCATCGGCAATCATATAATTCTGAACAAAAAGAAAATTGTCAGCAGTCAGCCATCGGGAGTTTCCGTTCCGGACTCAATCCGGATCAAAGAGAAAAGCCAACCGGTGGAAATCGAAAATAAACCGACAACTTCATCAGGGTCTGATTCTTTAATAAATGCTAAACAACCGGATAACCTGTCATCGGATACAATTATAAGCGAAACAGAAAAAGTAAACACAAAAATACTTTCAGCAACTGATACCATAATAAAAGATCAAAATGCTCAAAAAGAATTGCATACTAGCGCCTCAAAAGCATCGAATAAAAATACTGTTAAGCCTTTGGGAACTCCAAACAAACTTCGAAATTCTAAACCATCCAGGGAATCATTCGCTTATTTAAATACGGGTTTGATATTGGACGAAACTTTATTTCCAGGAGTTCTTTTTAATGTCGGGGTTCCATATTTCTTTGGTTCAGTATCATGGAATACGAATTTCAATTTATCCTATTTGAGATATGGCGCAGGAGTTTCCATAAAAATTGGAAATAAATCTAAGTTTTACCTGACGGCAAATACTGGAAATTTGAATAAAAAATTTTTATTAGTTGATACTGTCTTTACCGGTGAAAAAATAATTGTGAAAAGTGTTTTGACTAAAGCAGGGTTTGGATTTGAGTACAATTTAACAAATCATATTTTGTTACAGATTGAATCTTGTTTCAATTACATGCATACTTCTTATTTAATCAGATCGGTTCCGGATGCAGTAGGGCCTTATCATAATAATGCTGATGAATATTTTTCAGTGTTAAGATCACCTTATTATTTAAAGAATACTTATTCGTTCAGTACGTCTTCAAATACAAAACAATGGATTGGATTTCAAGTTGGATTACTTTATCGATTTAATTTATTTTAATGCCATATTAATGACTCCATCTGGGGGAAAATCCCTCACCTTTAGGTGAAGACTTAAGTTTAATATCTTTGTGCTATGCAAAAT
>JBJKSY010000617.1:0-2414 GCA_046703645.1 Cyclobacteriaceae bacterium | reverse complement strand
CCTGATCTTTTATCGGAATTGGAGACAGTAATCAATGAAGCCGGTCTTGAAAGGGATTCCATCACCATCCGCATGACCGGATGCCCGAATGGCTGCGCCCGTCCTTACCTCGGGGAAATCGGTTTTGTCGGAAAATCCGAAGGCTGTTATAATGTCTACCTGGGAGGTGGACATGCCGGTGAAAGGTTAAACAAGCTTTTCAGGGAAAATGTAAAGGACCGGGACATTAAAGATCTTCTGCGCCCGGTTATTATGCATTTTTCAAAAGAAAGAATTGAAGGTGAGTCTTTCGGGGATTTCGTTATCCGGAAAGGATATGTCAGGAAAACAGAATCCGGGAAAGATTTTCATCACCTTCAATAATGAATGTCACATCGATCTTCAGTCCGTTATTTCAGTGCAAGATTCACAGTATCGGCCTGTGTTACATTACCGAGAGTTACAGCAACGGATTTTAATGTATCGGCCTTATAGGTGGAGCTGCTTCCCGGATCAAAGACCAATGAATAGGATCCGGCCGGAACGGAAGATACGAGATACTGATCGCTACCCGCCGGTGCGTATGATGTAGCGACTGTGTCAGATCCGGACATTACTAAAACTGCAACATTCTCCGACGCAGGCGTTACTACTCCCGAAATAGAGCCGCTTTCAGCCGTAGTAATGACACTGATGACCGGCTTCAGGATATAAGTACCATTGCCGGTTTTAACAACGGATTTTGCAGCATCAAAATCCAGCACAAATTTATACGTAATCCCGGCTTTAAGATCCGCATTGACTTTAAGTTTCAGCCCGGATTGCTGGGCGGATGGAGTAACCAGGTCCATTGCATTGCCGTTTACGCTTACTGTATTGTCTGTGGCCAGAACAAGCCTTACCTGTGAAATATTTCCGGTCGGGAAAGATGCATCGGAAAGCGTCAATTCATGTCCGTTTGTATAATCAAGCAGGTTAACCATGCCGACATTACTGTTCGCGAGGGTAACCCAGCCGTTAACAGTATCGGCACTCGAACTTGAATGAACCTGAACGGATTGAATATCGACATTTACGGCATCATAATCACCCGGGGAATCGGTCAGGGTAACTGTCAGCCTTGATGATTCATTGTTATTGCTCGAACACGAAAACATCCAGAACATCATAGGCGTGAGAATGAATAAAAGCCGGATCTTCTTTTTCATAGAAAATTAATTTAAGTGGTTAATAATATATTTATAAAATGGCAATAGGGCAATATTCCATACACAGGATGTAATACCCTGGAAATTTAATTGGTCATAATCATGTATCAGGATAAATATTCCGCCAAAAAGGGTTAATTCGGCCTTAATTACTGTATAATAACTGTTAGACAATATGATTAACGAAAGGTTTAACGGGATTATTATTAATTAATCAACTGACTTTATCGAACGTGTGTTTTGAGTTTAATTCTTGGTTTTATGAATTAATATTAATAATATCGTAATTGATCTGTTGTTAAATGGATCTGATACCAGTTACTATCCTTCCGGTTATTATTGTTGAGGTTAAGGAATAATTCCTCAAAAAATCACTGAATCGACTTGCATACAGTTGTATAGCGGGAATATTCTGACCGAAACTACCGATCATTCACCCAGGCCCTTTTTGTTGTGTCATTTTCAAGGAAAACGATGACTGCAATTACACATTAAAAAAACCAATTTTATGGAAACTGACAGAACTGTCGCATCTGAGGATTTAAAACATGTTTTTTATCAAGTGCAAAGGGTCAACCTATCTGATTTCGGTTATGAAAAATCAGGAACAGTAAAAGGCGATCCCGATATCTATCATTCATACCTGAAAAGAATCATGAATGGAGACCTGGTGGATTCCGGATACAAAGGCATTCCGGAAGAGGAAAGAGCCGAAAAGAGGACCCAGCTCAAGGAATTGGAAAAGGAGATGAACGAGGTGGAAAAGGAAAACGAAAAGTACGATAAAGATATTCAGGAGAAGCACAAAAAAATTGAAGATTATCGTCAGAAACTTCTCGATCTCAGGGAATCAAGAGGCAAAAATTCCGAAAAGCTTAAAAAGGAAAATTTCAGCTCATTTAAATTCGGAATAAATCTTTTTATACTTCTCATGCTGAGCGGTTACCTGTTCTTTTTTTATGTTTCAGCCGCTTATAAAGCCTTATATGTGAACTTTGAAGGAATCGCTGAAAATATTGCCAGGGGAATGGGAACAGGGAGTATAATGCCCGGTCCTTATGAATTGAAGGAAGCGCTTTCTTACAATATGCTGTTGTTTCTTGTTCCTTTTGTCTTTTATGCTTTCGGATGGGCATTCCATGTAATCCTTGAAATCAGGAATAAAGCCAGGTTTGTTTTTCTGGGCTTGCTGATAGCTGTTACATTCACGGTCGATTTCCTGCTTGC
>JBJKSY010000616.1:0-2620 GCA_046703645.1 Cyclobacteriaceae bacterium | reverse complement strand
TCCACCTTTAGGTAGAATTCTTTCCTTGTCTTTTAGAACAACGTCACCAATGCCTAAAATAGAAGGGTCATTAGCTATTTGATCCTGAATCCATGATTCATTGATAGAAGGATAAGATTTAATGTTGATTTTTTCTGGTTTAAACAATTTTGGCATGATTTCAAGGGTTTAAAAAATCAGAAAAGGAATATAGTAAATTTTAATGATAATTTTTAAAAGAAAATAAAGAGGTTATTCCAATTAGTGAGATAATAACAAAAATAATGTTATAAAATAAAAAGAATTAGTGTTATAAATAAGGATAAATAGTGTTATAAATGTACTTAACTGCTTGATATACAATTATTTAAAAATTAAGTAGCGGAGTGAGAGGGATTCGAACCCTCGGTCCCGCGAAGCGGGACAACGGTTTTCGAGACCGCCCCATTCGGCCGCTCTGGCATCTCTCCTGAATTTTGCGCCAAAGTTATATATTAAAATCAATTTTTATAAAGTTCTGCCTGAATGCCCCTGATTAAGGCTGTCAATGCAGGTTACAATGACCAAATTGTGCTGATAAAAAAATAGTCAAAAAACTTCCTCTGAATACGGGATTTACGTAAATAGAATTGTATCGTCCGTACTATCTGGGATGAAGAAAATACTATACTTCCTGGTTTTCTCAATTCTTTCCGGGACTTCTTTCTCACAGTCGCTTGAAAGCCAGTTGCAGTCCTGTTATGGTGATATTACCGATATTGCAAGTATTAAAAAACTAAGGCTGAAACCAAGGATACTGACGGCCTCCTCAATAACTTTGAAAAGACTGGACTCCCTGAAATCCGATCCCTGCCTGGTTGTCAGCGGAGATACTCTGACCTCCCTGCGGCCAGGATACCAATGGATGAACCCCACTGACCCCCGGAATTTCATGGTCCTGCCCGTTCAGACTGAACCGTCCCTGGATCCGTATAAGCTGAAAAAAATGGAGACAAAATTCCAGGTGGGTACCAACACCAACAGGACAGGCTTGCTTTTTACCTATACCTGGTACCATGATTCGAACAACGACGGCAAAATGCAGTTCAATGAATTTGCCAACATAACCCCGACATTCCGGATGGGAGAATTGATCAACGAGGCATTCGAGTATTGCTGTATCAACCGCCTGGATGGCCCCTACGGAAGCCTTAAAATGTACGATGCGGAAAATGATCTGCTACTGGCAGTTCAGAAACTCCATATGAACCTGAACGGTTCCATCATTTTTACCTCGGAGATCGGCAACGATTTACCTTCAGGGAAATATTATATTACTGCCACCCTGTTTCAGAAAAAAGAATTTATTTTCAGGGAATATTTTGAAGTGGTCCAGTAACTGATTTGCAACTTTTGATATTACCTATCAATCACCAATCACCAATCACCAATCACCAATCACCAATCACAAATATTTTTCCAGCAAGGCCTTTGTCTTTCTCACTCCTTCCTCCTCGGGTTGATTATTCCCTTCAAATTCTATTCCTATATATCCTTTGAAACCGGAAGACTTTACGATCCCGATCAACCGTTTGTAATCCAGCAGCGGTTGCTCTCCGTTCGCATCGAAGTCATAAGTTTTAGCGCTCACTCCTTTGGCAAAAGGCAGCATTTCGCTTACCCCTTTATAAATATCGTACATTTCCTTGCAGCCGTTCTGTATGGTTCCCCAGGGATCCGAAAGACAGAAATTACCGAAATCCGGAAGAGTGCCCACGTTGCTTCTGCCCACCTGTTTCATGACAGCAGCAACCCATTCCCCGTTTGAAGTGACACTGCCATGGTTTTCCACAACAACGTTCAGGTTCATGGGTTTCGCATAATCACAGAGACGGCCCAGGGAATCTACTGCCGCTGTTTTCCTGTCCTCGGGCGATCCTTCCCCGTGCAGGTTTACCCTGATGGTCCGGCAGCCCAGGAAACTGGCAGCATCAATCCATTTTTTATGATTTTCAACGGCTTCCAGGCGTTCCTTTTCATTGGTTGAGGAAAGAGGCCCTTCGTCGTCGCACATAAGCAGGTGGTTATATACACCGGCATCCTTGCTCCTTTGCAGCAGCTCAGCCAGGTAGTTTTTGTCTTTTGCAGCTTCCCTGAAATCCATTTTCTTCCCGCCGAAAAATCCGTTTACATATTCCACAGCGGAGATCCCGAATTCATTTTTAGCCCTGGCCGGAAAATCCAGGTGATCCATCTTCCCGGCCTGCAGGGCACGGTGAAACGACCATTCCGCAAGGGACATCTTTATGTCCTGATCACGAAAGGCAAAGGTTTTAAAAGCCGGTGATACCATGAGAGCGCCCGCGCCCAGCAGCGACTCCTTCAAAAAAGTTCTTCTTGTTTTCATATCCGAAAAATATATTTTTAGATTATTTGAATTTTCATCAAGTTAAAAATATTCCCGGATTGTGCATTAAATTGGTTGGAAATACCAGTCAATATTTTTGAAGCTTCCCGGATATCCGGGATTTTGAGGATGATGGCGAAGACTGGTGGCAGTTGTCAACAGGCTCTGGATTATTCCGGGACTGATGATTTAGGATGGAAGATGGAAGATGGAGGATCGAACATTCGGTCGATAATAGAAACATCCCGTTTTTCA
>JBJKSY010000615.1:0-8151 GCA_046703645.1 Cyclobacteriaceae bacterium | reverse complement strand
AAGACGGGAATAACCTTCGTATCACCGCTCAGTTGATCAATGCATCTACCGGTGATCATCTCTGGGCCGATACCTATAATGGACAGTACACTGAAGAACTATTTGATTTCCAGGGCAATGTAGCAAGAAGGGTAGCCTCATCCCTTAGGGCAATTATTTCCCCACAGGAAGAAAAACGAATAAATGAAGTTCAGCCAACAAATATGGCGGCTTACGATCTATGGATGAGGGGTCATGAAATGATCAGGAAATGGCGTTATACACATGATAGTACATATTTAAAACTTGCCAATAACTTACTCGACCAATCACTTGAGATTGATCCAAACTACCTATATTCTTTACATGGAAAAGGAATGGTTTTTAGGGAACGGGGTTTATTTGATTCAGCTCTATGGATTTATAATAAAATAATTAAACTTTATCCAGATAACTACGTGGGTTTTTCCGGCAAAGGTGTGCTCTATTTTAGGGATTTTAAGAATAATGACTCGGCTTTCATTTACCTAAATAAAGCTGTCGAACTTGAATCACCCGAGCCTTGGGCATATTTAGCACTGGCCCAATATTATGATTACACAGGTAAAGATATAATGTTAGGTTTATCATATTACAATAAAGCTTATTTTCATGGCGGTGATTCATGGTCTGAAGTAAATGAATTCATTGGTATTGCATTCTTGAGAATTGGTGATTATCCTCGGGCCGAACACTACTTTAAGCAAGCATTAATTCTACGTCAGGAATGTCCTCTTGCCGAGGATTTAGTTTATACAATTATGAAGCAAGGGAAATATAATGAGGCAGAACATGTTTTGGATTCTTTATGCAGCATTACAACCTGCGAAAAAACTCGTTGGCAGTATTTATTTTATATACAACTTTTTCAAAAAAAGATTGAAAGGTCCAATCAGTATTATTCTAAATATCTGGATGCGGGAGGCAAACCAGATGCGGAAATGAACGTCTGGGTTTCATATATGTATAAGGTCCAAAACAGATCCATGGATGCTGATAAATTATTAAATATCAGCGGGGAATATTTTGAGAAACAAAATGAGAAGAACCGGAATTGGTATAATATGTACATACTATCTACAATTAATGTTGTACTGGATAATAGAGAATCTGCTTTGCAATACCTTAAGACATCAGCTAGTCTTGGCCTTAGAAATGGAATGCCGGATTTTTTACCCGTCTGTCCAATCTATGAAAAACTATGGAATGACCCCGAGTTCAAAGCCATCATCAATCAGGTTAAAAATGATAATGCTGAGATACGGGCTAAGGTTAAAGAACTTGAGGAAAAGGGAGAAATGAATTTATAATTCCCGGCATTTTTTTAACAAACTTATGAAACAGTTTCTACTGATCGATCCTATCTATCAGACAATTTTGTTAACTGCCAGCCGATAAGTTAAAATCACAACCTTTAATAATGATACTAATATGAAAAAGTCGTTTCCTGCCCTCGTTCTCTGGATCATACTTATTACAGGATGTAATCAAACTGAATCTTATCAGGTTTATGCACTCAGATTTTTAATCGAAGGCAAATTTCAGGCAAAGGGAGGCGTAATCGGCGCTGATCCTGCGGATAGCGTAAATGTATATGATATGTTTTGGTTATTGAAAAGCCAAAGCGGAAAGAATATTCTGGTGGATGCCGGATTCATAGACCCTAAATTTAGGAACAATAGCTACATTAGACCGGATTCTTTATTACTGAAATTTGGAATCTCATCTCAGGACATATCTGATATTATTCTTACGCACCCTCATTATGATCATATCGGTGGGATCACACTTTTCCCAAAAGCTCATATCTGGATGCAGAAAAATGACTATGATTACTTTGTCAGTCCTGCCCGGCTGGAGAAAGGCGATACCATAGGATTTGAACCAACGGATGTTAAAAATATTATATCAGTGAATAATCAGGGCAGACTGACCCTTATCAATGGAGATAATATAGAAATAATGCCAGGAATAAGAGTATTTACCGGCTCAAAACATACATTCGAAAATCAGTATTTGCTGGTAAATTCAAACTCCGGTACAAATAAAATTCTCCTGGCATCCGATGCCATCTGGTTTTATCTGAATCTTGAGAAATTATTGCCAATAACATTATGCAGGGATACCGCCGCTTATGTCAATGCCATAAAACGAATGAAAACGCTGGTTTCTAACCAGGATCTAATAATACCGGGGCATGATGGTGATGTCTTCTCAAAATTTACAATTGTACAAAATGGGATTGTCAGGATAGAGGAATAAATGAATCCATAATAGCATATTCAGTCTTTCATTATAATTTCATCATAATCATCAACCACTTTATTTTCAAAGGAATCCAGGTAATTTTGAGTGATTTCTTCCGTAGCGTGACCCAAGCTTTCCTGGATTATAGCAGTCGGTACACCTTTCCGTTTACCCATAGTTGCATAAGTATGCCTGGCAGAATAAATAGTAAATGGCTTGATTTCGCATTCTTCGGCTAATTTTTTCAACCACTTATTAAGCTTTTTCCGTTTGTTCTTTATTTTCTGGTGATAACGGGATTCCGGATCGTCTTTTTTTAAGATAGGAAAGATGAAATCTTCAATTAATTCATTTTCCTGAGAATAGGATAAAATAATTTCTTTTAATTTATCATTTATTTTAATACTGAACCTTTTATTGGTTTTACTCCTGACATAATGAATACGCTCAAGATCGCCTTCGATATTTTTATATTTAAGAAGGGCCATATCCATCCAGTTCATTCCCCGCAGGTAAAATGATGCCATAAACATTTTCCTGGCTTCAAACATCGGCGTACCTTTTTTGAGTTTTTTCGATTTTAAAATATTGAATTCAGATTCCGGTAATGCTCTTCTGTCAGGGTCACCGTCCTTTATTTTATAGTCTTTGAAAGGATATTGGGACAGGTTTGCATAACCATCTTTAATAGCCCTGTTAAAAACGGCCCTTAAGGTCCTTAAATAAACACTTAATCCTCCCTTTCCATTACTATTGGCATAATGTTCGGCCTCCATTTTTTTAATGAATGAATAATTGATATCATTAAAGGAAAGCGTCTTTTTCCCATGAATATTTTCAAGTTTATGCTTTAATCCCCGGTAAACTTCGGCGTTCCCCCTTTTCCTGGCTTTTATTAATTCATCGATTATTGACTGAATATATTTCAGGACGTCCTTTTTATCTGTTAATTCATCTGCAATTACTAATTTTCTAATATCCCTTACCGATAGATTTTTAATGGTACCGTCGTCTTCATGCCGGGCTACAATATCATAGACCTTCGATTTCTGCTTGCCGATAAGGTTGTTTAATCGGGTTATATTATCGGTAATTGTGGAATTTGATTTAATTCGCTGATTTTTTTCATCCCAATCCGTAGGCTTCAGATTAATTCCAACAGGGATCTTGGTGACTCTCCGGTTGTACGTTGTGCGGATCACGAGAGGGTATGTGCCGTCTTTTTTCTGCCTGGTTTTATTTAAAACTGCCTTCGTAGTTAGAGCCATAGCTTTAAAAATTAGTAAACAATTAGTAAACAAATATAGGTATTTGGTGGTATATTATGTATTTAAAGATGGAATAAATATGCGAAAAAACGCTTAAAACGGCATTTTAGATTCACATCGATACAGCGGGTACTTGCTTTGGGAGCAGGGGGTCGTTGGTTCGAATCCTACCACCCCGACAAACAAAAAGGCCCTGGCGAAAGCCGGGGTTTTGTATTTTGAAAGCTCGCCGAGCTCTGCTTGATAGAGTTTGAAAAATACAAAACCCATGTGAACGGAGTGAACAGGCCTTTTTGTTTGAACGAATTCCAAATACGGATCAGCGAAGCTAATCCTACCACGCCGACCATTTTAAATTAATGATTTTCAGGACTTTATGTAATAATAAAGTCCTTTTTTATTGGACCATATTTTAATGGTTTACCATTTGGTTTACCATTTTTTAGATTTGTCATAATATTTGTGGGATAGATCATCCTATTGACCATGTTCCGATCATTTATCAGAATAAATCAAAAGATTAGCATATTTTTTTGATCAATAGGTTAATACAAATAAACCGGGATCATGGAAAGGTGGCCAATTCGCAGGATCTATGACTGGTCAAACCATAGATCTTTTGCACAAATAATTCAATACATAAATAATAAATCTAATTCACTTCATCCCGTTCCTGGCCAGGAAATCAGAATACATTTTTTCAAAGTCATTCATGTCGGGGGCGGAATTGAGAAACCGGCAGTAATAAGTGTTCGCATCGATCAGCAGTTTGTAATCTTCGAAGAAAGATGATATTATAAGATCGTTCAATGGCGAATTGACTGCAAGCTCGGAAATGAGTTGATTATACTTACCTTCGATAGTTTTATAATCGTCAGATGACAATCTGCTGATACCGTAGATTGCCGACCGGGTGGACGGATCATCCTGGGATTCTATCGTCAGGAATAAGGCATTCTGACTAGTCAATTCCTGATTATCAAGGTTGAGATTGAAAATGGATGTATCGGATGTATAATTTGCGATAGATTCATCAAACATATTAAAGATGCTGATTTTATAAAAATTACAGTCCGGGAGCGATTCCCACCGGATTATTTCTGAGTTTCCAAATACCTGGCAAGAAGGTGGAAGGTATACCTTAACGGTACTATTACCCGTAGATCTCTGACCTACAGGCTGTGAAATATTACTTACCGCAGTCATCTTGGTGAATACAAAATCGGCATATTTTGAAGCCACAGCCGTTGACACTTTTTTTACATCATTCAGAATGTCGGTTGCCATGTAAGTTCCTGGTTTCCTGATTACCACAGATCTTCCGCTCGAATGCAGTAGGCCCAGGTAGCAATCGGCACCGGTAGTCTTTATCTCATCAAAATTATTAAAGGTCTCACTGGTCTTTAACAGTTTCCATTCTCCGTTGGTTTTCACACTGTTTACTCCGCGGCTTCCGCAGACAATGAATTCATAGACCTGGCTATAAGAATATGTATGGATTAGCAGGCCTGAGATGATGAATAAGGTTCTTAATTTCATAATAAAGAAGGGTTAAAAATCAGGTATTGCAATTCCTTCCTATCTATTAAAAAAGTAATAATGGAAATCAGGATCGGCCTGTAAATTAAGAAGAAATCCTGTTAAATAAAAGAATTTGCCGATACCTCATTTGCGGAATTCAGGACAGTTCATGTTATTATTTACGTTATTTTGACAAATGGGTTGAATTCCGTAAATTATGAACAATTATTTCCTGTTAACCCGGGTATTGAAAATGATTTTATATGCAAGGAAGTATTAAATATTTCCGGCAGAACTGGCAGATTCCCACTCATTTTTATTATTTATTTACGATTATCTGCAAGACCTGCCACCGGTCAGCGTTTCCGGAAAATATTATTGATATTATTCATTATTTAAATTAGTACTCAAAATTTTTCAGGGATTACTAAATCTGCTATGGAAGAACGCCGGCTTACCGCCATCATGTTTTCCGATCTCGTCGGGTACACTGCCCTGATGGGAAAAGATGAACAGAAAACCATAGCCCTGGTAAATAAATCAAGAGAAATACAGGAAGATTTCATAAGGCAATATAACGGCCGGCTGATGGATGATGCCGGGGACGCGGTATTTGCCTGTTTCAATTCTGTATCTGATGCAGTTCATTGTGCCTATGACATTATTCAAACATCGAAACATTACGAAGAAATGAATCTGCACATAGGTATCCATCTCGGCGAAGTGATCTTTGATGATGATAAAGTATATGGTGACGGAATCAATATTGCCGCCAGGATCGACGCAGTAGCAAAATCAGGTGAGATATGTATTTCGGAAGATGTATGGAAAAACCTTCGCAACAAGAGTGACCTGAAGGCCGAAAAGATCGGGAGACACAGTTTTAAGAATGTAAAAGAACCTGTGTGCCTGTACAGGATAGTGATTGATAACCTTCCGGCGGAGAAGACTTCCTCCTTACAATGGCTGAGAAGCCTTGTGGTTTTAAAAACAAAAAAAATCATTGTTGCATTTATCCTCCTGATATTAACTGTTGCCGGATTTATCGGGTTGAATAAAAAATATAATTTGCTGCATTCACATGGTAATACGGAAAAATCGGTGGCAGTGCTTCCATTCAAAAATGACAGTCCGGATGCCGTGAACGACTACCTCTGTAACGGCATTATGGAACAGATCATCCTGCACCTGCAGAAGGTCGGGGGATTCCGGGTACCTTCACGGACTTCAATTGAACCTTTCCGGGGCTCGAATGAGGGAACAAAAAACATTGCCAGGAAATTAGGTGTGGCCAATATTCTCGAAGGCAGTGTTCAGAAATCCGGCAATGACATACGGGTTATTGTCCGGTTGATTCAGGCCGGAAGTGACCGGACCCTCTGGGAAGATTCGTTCGACAAAGACATCCATGACATTTTCAGGGTACAGGGTGATATTGCCATCCAGGTCGCATATGCACTGAACGCTTCCCTGTCTAGGGAAGAAAAAAATTCCATCCGACAGGCAAAGCCTGCTGTGCTTTCAGCCTATAATTATTACATGCAGGCGCGGGACGCTATGATCAGTTATAATAAGGAATTGGGTAACGATTACCTCGAAAGGGGGATCAGTCTTTTCAGGAAATCCATCCTTCTCGATTCCACCTTTGCCGACGCATACACGGGTCTGGGCCTGGCTTACTGGTACAAGCACTACTGGAATTCCTATTTCTCAGAAAATTTTCTTGATTCGGTAAAATACCTGGCCGGGAAAGCGCTTTCTTTTAATAATGATTCAGAAGAGGCATATTGGCTCATGAGTCAGTGTGAATCCGAAACCGGTAATTTCGACAGGGCCATGTCGGATATAGATCACGCATTGAGGATCAACCCGAATTACTCATTGGCTATGTGGTTCAAAGGCTGGCTTGAGATCTGGTATCTTAAGGATTTTGCCGGCGGCCTTAAAATCCTTCAATCAGTTGTGCAATATGAGCACGGATACCAATTGCCGTCCATGCTTCGCAGCCTGGGCTACATTTACTTTCAGCTTGGACTATATGATATCAGCCGAAAGTATAATCTCGATTATGCAGGCATGACCGGAGATTCTTCAAAGTATTACCTGTACATGACCCAGGAAATGAGATTATCAGGTCAATTTGATAAAGCGGAAGAATATTTGAAGAAACTCTATAATTCCGATCTTCTGCATCTGGATTTCCTGCTCGAATCCGGGTGGCTCGATATGGCGAAAAAAAATTATAAAAAATCCCTTCAAGCGTTTTTAACCTACGACAGCCTCTCTTCGTTCAGCCTGAACCATATGCTCAGAATGGGATATCTTTACTGGGTTAACGGTTACCGGGAAAGAGGCAGGGACTATTTTAACCAACAGATCATTCTTTGTCGTGAAAATATAAGACTCAACCGCTGGTACGCAACTCAGTTCAGGGAAGCTTATTACGATCTGGCCGGCATATACTTTTTTACGGGTGATGAAGAATCCGGATTTAAAAGCTTCATTGAATTTGGAAAGCAACCTTTTATTCCTTACTGGATGATCGAGCAGATCAAGTCGGATCCTTTATTTGACAGTATCAGGGATACGGAGGAATTCAAAACCATTATTAACCGGTTTATGGAAAATGCCGATATTGAAAAATCCAGGGTACAGCAGATGCTGAGGAATGAAGGGTATCCCGGTGAGAATAATTCATAAGAAAGATCCGAATTATCCCTAATGATACTTCAGGACCTGATCATGGGGAATGGAGGGAAAACCAACAAATCAACCAATCAATAAATCAAGACCTGACTAATAATTCATAGTAAAAATCTTAGAATGTAACTGAAAAATTCTTTATGCAGTATGGGCTGAAGCTAATATAAATCATGATATTCCAGTAAGTTTAATCTGCCGGACTACTGATCAATGTCATTTTAATTTTAGTGAAACCATAAGATCTTAGGTTGATAAACCAAGATATATGACCAAATTAAAACCAAAATGAGCCACGAAAATGTTACAAAGGAAAAATTAAAAGGACAAATTCGGAGACTTCAGACAAAAATCAGACATTTAGAAACAGAACTTTCAGTTCATTCCGGCTCGGCCC
>JBJKSY010000614.1:0-8843 GCA_046703645.1 Cyclobacteriaceae bacterium | reverse complement strand
ATCGGGGTGTAGCGCAGTCCGGTTAGCGCACCTGCTTTGGGAGCAGGGGGTCGTTGGTTCGAATCCTACCACCCCGACATTGATAATCAGATAGTTAGCCTCGGTTTAAACACTGGGGCTTTTTAATTAGTAAACAATTAGTAAACATTTTCTGGTCTTTTTTGGATTATTTTGGAATGATTTTACATACGGATTAGACATTTTAAAATCAATAAAAAATATATAAACTATCCAGAGAATAATATCTATATTGGATTTCCTTTTTTAGACAGTCTGTAATTTTTTAAATAAAATTCAAAAGGATTCAATTTATGACTACTAGTGAATCAAGAATATTTTTTATTCTTTTTCAGATAATTATCACATTGCTCATTTATGCCGTTCCCGTATTAATTCCGGCAGGTATTCACGCTTGGCCTTCAGCCTGGGCATTCCTTGGACTTTGGTTTGGATATTGGTTTCTTATTCTTGTGTGGTTATTTCTACAGAATCGTAGTCTTTTCTGGGAACGAATGCTTACGCAAACTTCTGGTCATAAAGGTTGGGATAAGGTAGTGGCTCCACTCCTATATGTGGCCGTATTCCTATGGTTACTTTTTACTGCCTTTGATGCAGGACGATTTCATTGGTCGCCTGTTTCTTTATGGATTAAAATACTTGGAGTACTTATTTTATTCTCATCCTATATATTATTCTTCTTAACATTTCGTGAGAATAATTATCTTTCACCAATCGTTCGAATCCAAAAAGATAGAGGACAGGAGGTCATCTCAACAGGACCCTATCATTACATACGTCACCCGATGTATACGGCAACACTTGGTTTTATTATAGGTACTCCTCTAATACTTGGTGCATGGTATGGAATTCTTGCAGGACCAATAGTTGCAAGTGTTCTCGCTTGGCGGGCGATTCTTGAGGAACGGACACTTAAGGAAGAATTAATTGGTTATAAGGATTATATGGAAAGAATAAAATATAGATTGATTCCATTTATTTGGTGAGTTTAGTGAATCCTTAATTTTTTATTTGTAAATAATTTGTAAAGGCTAAAGTTTCCTCGTTTTTAGTGCCAGTGATTCTATGATAGTTAATACTTATTTCATATTAGGGGTTGCTTTCCTCCCTATATTGGAAATATAATTGAACAGATCACTATTTGCCTTTTTCTCTTCCTCAATATCAAAATCATCCTGCAATCCCAGCCAGAATTTTGCGGAATTGCCGAAATAGGAGGAAAGCCGAAGTGCTGTATCTACAGTTATCCTTCTTTTGCCTTTTATTATTTGGGATATTCTTGTTTGAGGGATATCAATATCTTTCGAAAGCCGGTAAGCGGAGATATTCATCGGGATTAGGAATTCTACCAATAAGACTTCTCCGGGCTGTACATTCTTTAACCTTTTCATATCAATGATTGTTAACGATTATCAATAGGTAAGTTTCAGTCTTATTATGTATTCAGGCAAAAACAATAATTAATATTTTATATGGAATTTCTAATTTATTTGGTTAATTCCAAAAACATGATAAACTTTCAGTAATACGCTTGACGTATCGCGTATTTATTATCATATTCGTATATGATTATAGGCTTTAAGGACAAAAAAACCAAAACATTTGCTGAAGGAGGTTTTGTCCAACAGTTTGAGCCTATTAGACGCCAGGCTGAAAGAAGACTCCGGATACTGGAAGCAGCCACCTCAATTCGTGATCTGGCACAATTGCCGAGCAATCGATTTGAGACGCTGTCTGGAGACAGAAAAGGTCAATATAGCATTAGGATCAATAAAAAATGGAGAATATGTTTTGAGTGGCAAAATGATTCCAATAGCCCTGAAAAAGTGGAAATTACAGATTATCATTAAATGAAATAGTTATGAGAAGAACACCTATACATCCAGGGGAAATTCTAAGCCAGGAACTGGAAGAGATGGAAATATCCGCTACGGAACTCGCTCATTTCATCGAAGTGCCTGCTAACAGGATTACCCAGATTATTGCCGGTAAACGTTCCATTTCAGCGGATACAGCTTTACGCTTAGGGCAGTACTTTGGAATGAGCCCTGAATTCTGGATGAACCTGCAGACAATCTATGCTCTCGATTTAGCCAGACAGGAGGTAGGAGAGGAATTAAGTCATATTCCCCGGCGTCCGCAATCTGATAAATTAAAAATACTAAATTAATTAGTGATAGCTGCATTTTGGGAGCATGGATACAGGGTACGAAACCTTGTGCGATCATATTTAAAAGAAGCCTCATTTTTCCATGAGAACTTTTTTTTAATGAATTAATTTTTCAATGGATTCGAACGCTAGCGCGGCAGGCGGGATCGTTGCGGGAATGATCCACCAGTTCATTTCTGATCGCTCTGTCCGGTGTGAATCCAACCACACCGAATTGGTAATCAGAGAGTTAATAACAGTTTAAAGAATGAGGCTTTTTTTAATCAGGCAATTTTTTTTGTATTTATTTGGACTCACATGGAGTCATGTGATACCATTTCGGGCTCATAACCCGAAGGTCGTAGGTTCAAGTCCTACCCCCGCTACTCAGAAAGGCCGTTTTTGACGGCCTTTTGCTTTTTACCTTAAACATACCTAAAACATTTTTTGGTCTTTATTGCGTCTAAAACAACCCTATTGGAACTAATAAATTGAATGAAAGATACGTTTTGAGAAGATCGTTGATTTGAACCAGCAATAGATCCTTTGAATTGACCACCTTTCATAATTCAGATATATTTATAAAAACCTATAAATCCCAAAATTATTATTTCTATTTCGAATTTTTCTATATGATGATCGGGATAGCGTCAATAAGATGATTTTTCCCATCCAACATGCGATTGATAAATATAATTCCTGGCGCAAATTCCATTTTTTAATTATCGTTTTTTAATTTATATTTCTATTTCAGTTTATGTTTCAAATTATTGAATGATCACTTTTAATCCGGTGCTCATTCTAGTCGCCAACAGTTAAGCACAAGTGGATGCATATTCAATTTCATCGTTTTGAACCACATGCACTATTAAAAAACCACATTGAAAAAATATGGCTTTTTGAAAGTAGTGGTAAAATGTCTACTGATGATCTTAAATTGGTTGTACCAAATGGAAACCTCAAACTAACTATTTCCTATCAGAATGGTATTGTTGCTGAAGTGAATGGAAAAACATTTAATTCAAAGGTACACGATATCACTTTGACAGGTCTTATTAATGTGCCTGTTATTTTAGATGTTGATGAAAACATTGTTACGGAAACAATCGGGATTGAGTTTAATCCACAAAGTGCCTATCGGTTTTTTCATTTCAATTTGAGTGAAATTCAAAATCAAATTTATTCTCTAAGCGATTTGTTAGGTAATTCAGGAAAGCACTTGGTTGAGCAAATTAATAACACTACCACTAGGCAACAAAAAATAATTGAAGTGCAACAATTCCTTCTCAAACAATTTTCGTTGCGAAAAAGAGATTCGATCTTTGATTATTGTGTAGAACAGATAATAGCTTCAAAAGGAGCTGTAACTATTAAAGAGTTAGAAAATAAAACAGGATACAGCAGCCGTTGGTTGAATATAAAATTCAATGAAAAGTTAGGCACAAGCCCCAAAAACCTGTCTTCCATTATACGTTTCAACCAATGCTTTAAATCGATTATCAGGGGCAATGATAAAGGAGGTTTTTATGAATCTTATTACGACCAATCTCATTTTATCAAAGACTTCAAACGATATACCGGATTATCGCCTTCAAGGTATGAAAAGCAGATAGATGACTTCGGCAAGAGATACAACAGATTGTAATACTTCCGATTTTTACAATTCCCTTTAAAGCAATTCAAGCTTTTTTGTATCATTAACAAAATGACAAAAAAATGAATGAACAGGATTTTACCACGAAAATTTTGGTAGAGCAATCCCCAGGAGAAGTCTTTAAAGCCATCAATAACCCTCGCGCATGGTGGAGCGAATCCATTGAAGGCAATACTGACAAACTCAATGCTGAGTGGAAATATCATTTCGGAGACAATCACCGCAGCAAAATGAAAACCATTGAAATGATTCCCGACAAAAAAGTAGTTTGGTTGGTTGAGGAGAACTATTTTAAAAATGCCAAAGACCAAAGTGAATGGGTTGGTAATAAAATCATTTTTGAAATTTCTAAACAAGGTGACAAAACCCAATTGATTTTCACACAAATTGGATTAGTTCCTACATACGATTGTTATAAGTCTTGCGAATACGCCTGGACTGGGTTTGTTGAAAAGAGTTTGCAAAGTTTAATATCCACAGGCAAAGGGCAACTCAAATGGTATGAAACTAAATAACACATAAAACATTTTACAGTCGGCAAAATATAAATCGTTTTAAAATGCAAAATAAAAATTATCGCAGAACAATCACAGTTAACGCTTCTGCCGAAGAAGTAATGAAAAAGATCAGCCAGATAAATCTTTGGTGGGTTGCTAACTTTACTGAAAAAGCAGAAAAGCTAAATGACAAATTCCATGTTCCAATGGGAAGAACATTTGTTGATTTTCAAATTACGGAGTTAGTGCCAAACAAAAAAATTGTTTGGAAGGTAATTGACTGCAATCTTCCATGGCTCAAAGACACAAAAGAATGGAACAATACCGAAGTGGTTTTTGAAATTTATGAAAAAGGAAATACTACGCAAATTGATTTCACCCATATTGGTTTAGTCCCAGGCATTGAATGTTATGACATTTGCGAAGAGGGATGGAACGGACATATTACTAAAAGTCTGGTGAAATTAATTAATGAAGGAAAAGGGATGCCAAAACAATTTCAATCTTAAAATTTCGGAAGTACAGAAAAGAAATATTGTTACAGAATTTAAAAGAAAAATTAATATGGAAGTTAAATTAGGAGAACATTCAAAGTTGACTGCTCATCCATCAGAAAGAGATCAAATTCGGAAATTCTATCAGAATGTTTTAGGATGTCCGGCTTCTAAGAATTCTGAAGAAATTGATGTTTTTAAAATAGGTGACGCATTTTACCTGGGTGTTGTATATAACGATTTAGCTTTGAATAAGGATAATTATTTAAAGTCTATCTGGCTGGAACTTTGCACAGACAATCCTGAGGAATTAAAGAATAAAATTTTGGAATTCGGGGTGGAAGAAATTGAATATTGGGATAAAGAACATTTTTATTTTCAAGCACCAGGTGGGCAGGTTTTCCGGCTTGCAAAATACTGAGATAAAAAAATGAAAGCAGTAGTTATAGGACAATCTTCTGGAGCAACGATGAAATTAATTATGTCCGTTTACCCAAGACACAAAATCGTTGTTGATAAATACATTGCCAAAGGTGAAGTTATAGGTATTGGTCCTTTTGTCGACAGAGGAAACATGGCAATATTCAAAACCCGTGCAGCAGCCGAACAATTTGTAACCGAAGACCCTTTTATACTTGAAGGACTTGTAAAGTCATTCGTGATAAAGGATTGGAATGACATTTTACTTCGTGATTAAAAACAAGGTCAGTTGACAATAAATTTAGGAAATAATTCAAATAATAAACAAAATCATGACACAAAAAATGAGTGCGGAAACCAACGCCTTAAATTGGTTTGAAATATCAGTAAGCAATATTTCCAGGGCAAAGAAATTTTACGAAACTATTTTTGAAATAAAAATGCAAGAAATGGAAATGATGGGCATGAAACAGGCCATGTTCCCATGGGAGGCTGAACATGCAAAAGTAGGTGGCGCTTTAGTTCAAAGTGAAATGCACACACCGAGCATGACCGGTTCTGTGGTTTATCTAAATGCCAATCCGGACTTGCAAAATATTTTAAACAGAGTTGAACAGGCAGGCGGTAAAATCGCTATGCCCAAAACTATGATAGATGAAAATTCTGGTTTCATGGCTTTTATTATTGATACGGAAGGAAATAATATAGGCATTCATTCAAACCGTTAAAAATCTAAAAAAAAGCAATAACGAAAATTTTACAGTTACAATAATTTTCGAGATAATTACAAAAGGCAAATGGATACCCTATCTCATATAATCTAATTTTTCAGTCAAATAATATTAATATGATAATGCGTTTATCTCAGCGTAAAGTTTGCATGATGAGTGCGATAGCCGGAATTCTCGGCGTATTCATGATCGGTTTTTCTTTTGGCATTAATACGGGGCCACCTCTGAATGCAACTAATCAGCAATTGATTGAATTTGCCCGGCAACATTCGCATGAGGTTATGCTAGGCGCCTGGCTACAAGCTGTGGGCCCTGTATTGATTGTTTTCTTTGCTTTATCCATTGTATATCTTGGGGGGGCTGTTAACAAGCTTTCCGGATGGATGACTTTGTTAGGTTCGTCAATACTGGTTATGGTGAGCCTCACTGAAGTTGTATGTTATATAATGGCATTGTTTATTGTTCCGGAAACTATGGGCGCCATTGGTAATAATATAGGACATGCCGTACAACATCTCTATTTTATCGTAGCTGCTCCATCATTGTTTCTGCCTCTGGCTTTTGTAATTCTGAATTCGGATATACTACCTCGTATTTTTGGCTATCTGGCAATTTTGCTTGTATCGGCTTTTGTGGTGGTTGGAATTACCTCACTGGATAAATTGATTTTGTCACCTTTAGATACTTCTCTTGCGGGTATTCAGGCGCTGTGGTGGCTTGCTGCAGCGATAACTTTATGGATTCGATCAAGAACAATTGAAAAGAGGATGTTAGTTACAAGTTGATCCCATTCAATGTCGCAGATGGAGGGATTTCGGACATTTATTTTAATTATCAACGTGTCCCGATGGCATTCTTGCAGGGAAGAAGAAATGAGTTTTAATGCATAATAATAACATTTATAATTGCATCGCATTAATTAAAGAATTTGTGTATGGCCGTTTTTAACGGCCTTTTGCTTTTTGGGTACAACATAGGTACAACATTTTGTGGTTTAATATGGGTCCAGGACGGCCCTTATTGAACCAATAATTTGAGTTTGGAAGACGGTAGATATGAATTTTTAAAAATAAACTGATTGTCTTTTATCTTTTACCTAGTTCGTAAATTTTATACCAATAAAAGAAGGCTTCCGGGCTGGATTTTTTAAACTTATTGAGTTTCGGCCACAACGGTTCTCGGATTACCCAATCTTTTAGCTGATCAGGATTATTATACTTTTCTATTTTAGAAGCATCATGTTTTATAAGCGCCGATGCATAAGCAGCCTTGGATGCAAATGTTATGGCTTTTCAAGATGAAACGATTTGGAAAATATGAAACGGCTTACTCGCTGTATGCCGCCAATAATTGGTCAAATTCACCTTTTCCTGCAGCTCCCCTGCTTACGATAGACAAAGCAGTCTGATAAATATCCTCCAATACATCCTCATAGGTCAGATCATTCCGATCCCGGTAATCAAGTTCTGTTTTAGCAAAAAGTCTGAAAGTATTTTTTATAATCTCAAGGTTCCCGGCAATATCCACCAGGTTTCCAATATCATACAACTGTTTGATTATTTCCATACTCATGCTATCTTCCTTTTTAAAGTATGGAATGCCGGTTGTGTTTGGAGCAAAGGCGGTCAATTTATCGCCCAGGAAATCTTCTGCCGATGGACATTTGACAAGCGAGGGTTTACTTTCAGCTTTAAGAAAACCGGATTCGATGGGCAGCTTTATGACCTCCTGATAGTTTATATCTTCAAAAAGTATATCCAGCAACACTTTTTCCTCGGGACTTTTTGTTTTAAAAGCAGCTTCATAATAAAACCGGTAATGAGCTTTTTTGATTTTTGAATTCGTTTTACGCTGTTGTTGCTCAAAACGCGTAAAAGATTGATCTAAAACCACCTTGTTTAGAATTTCGTCAAAGTTACCGGGTAAAACAGGAAGTATGATGTCGACGTCAATGGATAGCCTTTTTGTCGAGTTCATCAGAAGCATTAATGCAGTGCCTCCTTTGAATACGAAGTCCAGGTTTTGCCTGGTAAGGCCTTCTATCAGTAATAATGACCTGATAACTTTTTCAACCAATATCTTATCTGCATTAAGATTGGAAGATGAAACCTCGTTTATCCACTTTATATCAACTGAGTCTTTATTTATCATATCAGTATATCCGGCAACAGATTATTTCTGCCGCCTGAATTTTGAAACTTGATTTAAATAATTATCAAATTCAGCCTTTTTTCTTCGACGGCTGGCGTACCTTAAAAGCGTACTTTCGTTCACTGTATATTTATTGAAAGCCTCGGTAAAGATGTTCTTCATTTCCGTACCTTGCTGGGCTGTAAATATTATACTATCACAAAATATATCCACCAGCATTTTTTCAATAGTAACTGTCAGAACCCCGTTAATTTCCTGGACGGGCGCTTCGGAAACCAGCGGTTTAATAACCCAGGATTCCTGTTTGTCATTTACATAGCGGTTGAACAATTCTTCTCCCGGTTCCAGGAATACGGAATAATCAGCTTCCTTCATGAAATAAAAAACTGATTCCATAACGTCTCTTTCCGTTTCAACCAGGTTAAGGAATTTGCCCGGTTGATGTACCATGAATTCATTAAATGAAGATGTATTCCACAAGCAAAGCTCCAGGTAAGGAAAATTCTTCCTGATCCTGTCATTCAACTTCTTAATCTTATTGGTAATTTCCGGCGTGTATATTTTTGATTCCCCCAGGATAAATTTACCCCTGGCTACTCTTTTCAAAACACCGGTTTGGATCAGCTTGTATATTCTCCAGTTTAACGTAGTGGACTTGATACCGGGTTCATCCTGCCGGTATAATTCAAGAAGATCCCTGGTATTAAAGGTCTGGTCTCTATTGAAACG
>JBJKSY010000613.1:0-3790 GCA_046703645.1 Cyclobacteriaceae bacterium | reverse complement strand
AACCGGTTTATGGGCCGAATCTTCTTTCTTTCATATTTTCACTTACCCCATGATTGAAGGAAATCCGAAAACGGCTTTACAGGAACCATTTTCACTTGTGGTGACAGAAACAGCAGCCAGAAAGCTTTTCGGAGATGCCAACCCACTTGGCAAAACACTGACCTTAAAAAATGATCAGTATTATTCCAACAGTAATGGAAATTATATGATCACCGGTGTTATGAAGGATCCCCCGAAATTATCGCATATGCAATTCCAGGCATTATGTTCATTTTCCACGCTTAATATTACAGAAAAGGACAGGGAGGACCAATGGTCATGGACCAGTATATGGCAGAATTATGTTTACCTGTTGTTATCTCCTGATTGCAATATTTCCTTATTACAGCAAAATCTTACCCGGCTGAGCCATGCTGAAAATAACAATCTGCCGGATCACCATACCACAATTAACCTGAAATTACAACCCCTGTCTGCAATTATGACCGGTCAGGATTTAAGCAATCCTATCGGGCAGACAATTCCCGGCTTTATCATCTGGCTTTTTATCGGGCTAACACTTATCGTGCTGATCTCAGCCTGTTTTAATTATACAAACCTATCCATTGCACGATCACTTCGCCGTTCAAAGGAAGTAGGCATCAGGAAGGTTATGGGAGCCAGGAAGGGCCAGGTCCTTTTCCAGTTCATAACTGAATCAGTCATTATTGCGCTGGTTGCTTTTATAATAGCTTTTGCTCTTTATGTACTGATCAGGCCGGGATTTTTGTCCCTTAGCCCGGAACTGGCAGATATAGTTTCGTTGAACCTATCTCCTGAATTGCTTATTTTTTTTATTATCATGGCTATTCTTACCGGAGTAATTGCCGGGTTACTTCCGGCGGTATTCTATTCGGGTATAAATGTATTAAAAGTCATAAAAACCAGTTCTTCATCAAAATTATTCAGGCATGTTAATTTCAGGAAAGCCTTGATTACCATTCAATTCACATTTTCCCTGATTTTCATTTCCAGTACCTTAATAATTTATACACAATATAAAAATTTTGTGTCCTTCAACCTGGGTTTCAACACGGCTAACATCCTGAACATCAACCTGGAGGGTAATAAATCCAACCTGGTTGAAAAAGAATTATCCTCGATCCCTGAAATAACGGAAATGTCGCGTTCGGTGATGATCCCCAGCTTGGGCAGTTATTATGGATTGACTATCAAATATAAAGACCCGGAAGATTCAGCGACGGCATATTATGATGACGTCGACGAGAATTACATTCCCGAACTTGAACATAAAATTATCGCCGGGATCAATTTTATTCCAAAACCGGAAGGAACAGAACCGGACCAGGTAATTGTCAATGAGCAAATTTTAAAACGATTCAATATTGGTAATAAGGATCCCCAAAAAGCTGTCGGAGAATTCCTCACAGTTAATAACAAGAAATACGAAATCGTTGGCGTAGTAAAGGATTTTCATTATGGAACAACCGATTCAAAGATCGATCCTTTTTTATTCAGGTATGCCAACAAGGATCTGAGATATATCAATGCTAAGATATTATCCGAAAATTTACCGGCCACCATGGCAAAAATTGAAAAGGCCTGGAAACATATTGATAAAGTACATCCCCTCGACGCAAAATTTTACGACGACCAGCTTCAAGAGGCCTATAGCCAATTTGCTGCCCTGGCCAAAATTATAGGCTTTCTTTCTTTCCTGGCAATTATAATTTCATCCATGGGCTTACTGGGTATCGTAGTTTTTTCAACAGAAACACGTATAAGAGAAGTAAGCATCCGAAAAGTATTTGGCGCCGGTCTTAGTCATCTTATCTACCTGCTCAGCCGGAGTTTTATCCTGTTACTAATGATATCAGCGGCGATAGCTATTCCGGTTACTTATATCTTTTTTAACAAGGTGGTCCTCAGGAGTTATATATATCATGCTCCAATCGGATATATTGAACTCTTTTCAGGACCTTTGCTTGTAATAATAATCGCACTTGTACTTGTGGCATCGCAGACATTCAGAGTGGCAAAGGCTAACCCGGCCGAAGTATTGAAAAATGAATAAGATATAATATCTGCGAATAGAAACACCATCAACAGGAATTTGATTTTTACACACTTCTCAGTTTCAGGTTAATTTACCCAGCACTATTGGATCGTTGCCGGTCCTGCCAAATGATGTTTTCCCGACATCTCTGAAATTGCCTGCCAAGAACTTAAATCAGTCTGTATTTCAGAATGAAAATTCTCAATTATATATTACCTTGTGCTCCATAATTATTTCATTTAATATGAAAAATCTATTGATCATCACCCTGGTTCTTGTATCGACAGGGTTTGTATTTTCCCAGCCAGGCAATTACAAAGTTGATGCCCTTGTGACTCCCAAAATGCCGCACAGGACATTGTCAGTTGGAAATTCAGGTGCCGACGTTCAGGGATTTACCAACAAGGCTATACAGTATGCTATAGATGCCCTGGCAAATGGCGGTGGAACGGTTTTATTGACTCCGGGAACCTTTGAGATCATGTCACCTGTGCATTTACTCTCCAATGTAGAACTGAAAGGTTCCGGACCACAAACCATACTTCATAAAACGGACGGCGTACAGACACATTTTGTAGTCGATGCCGATTATGGGGAACTTAAGCTGACCGTAGCAGACCCCGCCGGATTTTTGCCGGGCATGAAAGTTCAGATCACCGATAAGGATAATAATTCCTGCTGGAATGTTTCCACTGCCCTGATCACTGAAGTCGAAGACAACGTAATTTATATAGATTCTTACCTGATGCGGGATTACCGCTCCGACAGGGACGGTCTTATATCCAATGCCAGTTCCGTTATTGAGGTGATCAATGCCGAAAATGTCGACATAAAAAATCTTACGGTAGACGGGAATAAGGAAAAGAACTTTATAGCGGACGGTTGTAACAGCGCGGGGATTTTGATTTTTAAATCAAAACATGTGACGATCGACAGCGTGCTTGTAAAGAATTTCAACGGCGAAGGAATAAGCTGGCAGATTACCGAAAATGTAACGGTAAAGAATTCGGAAGTAAGTGGAAGCGGGGATATCGGCTTGCATCCGGGAACGGGCTCACCGCTCACTATTATTGAAAACAACAAGGTTCACAATAACAATGTCGACGGACTCTACATCTGCTGGCGGGTGCACCACAGCCTTGTGAAAGGGAATGAATTTTACGATAATGGCCGTTACGGGATCTGTACCGGCCATAAAGATACAGATGTGCTTTTTGAGGACAATCATGTATTTGAGAATGGAAGTGACGGAATTAATTTACGCGGAGAGACCGCAGCCAATGCCCCCCACAGGAACACGTTCGTTCATAACGTAATTGAAAATAACGGCACCAAAAACGGGGGTTACGGGATTTCCATCAATTCCCCGGCGCAGGATGTTGTATTTAAAGATAATATTATCCGTGACACAAAGAACGGTAACCAGAAAGCTGGTATTTATATTTATAAAAACGGTTTGAAGCCACTAATGGAAGGAAATACCTTCGGCGGCAATCACCAGAAAGATATTGTATTTGAAGCTGACCTGAAGACAAAGGAATAATAATTAACCGGGACACGACATAATTATTCCGTTATTTAAGACCAATATGGGTTGAATATATAATTTAAAGGTTGAACCAGTAATTCAGCTTCAACACCAGGGCCCTGTTGCGTGGTCCCCATATTTCCAGGAAATAATTATCGGAATACACAAGGTATATATCCGACATGGGCTTGAAACGCCATTGGAAC
>JBJKSY010000612.1:0-8858 GCA_046703645.1 Cyclobacteriaceae bacterium | reverse complement strand
TGATTATGGATCAGGTATTCGATTCCCATTCCATAAGAATCAGGCAGGTAATAGTTTCCAACCGTACTGGTGGAGGATGTAAGCGTATCGGAAGAAGAAGCAATCAGATAATTGTATCGCCCGATGAGATTCTTTCCTGTAGAATAGGTGGCCCCGAGAACAAAGCTGTTTTTCCCTGCAGGAATCCTGTATTGCACCCCGTAATCAAGGTGGAATGTATTGATATATGTTTTTTCCGTTATGGAAAAACTCGTTAACGGGTTATCGGTAAGGATATCACGATCGCGGCCCAGTGATCCGAAAATATATGAGCCATTGACGCCCAATGACAGGTTTTTCAGGGGGCTCAAGGAATATCCAAGAAATAATTTCGTTAATCCTCCCGAACCTTTATACTCAACATTGTAATTTCCTTCCACGCTGCTGGTGACGTTTTCTTTGATATCGTACCTCACCGATGAATAGGGCACAATTCCGATAGCTATACCGTTTGTTTTTGCAGTCCTGAACCAGAAACAGAAATCGGGAATAAACAGGCCGGTGTTCAGGGACCGGTTGTTTTCATCCCTGTAACTGAGGGTTTGAATATTGAATCCTGTTGCAAGCGCCTGTGATAAACCGCTTTGAACGGAATTCAACGCAGCGGGATTTTGGAGATTGATCGAAAGGCTGTCCCTGATACCGATCCCACTTCCTCCCAGGATCTGGTTCAGGCCGGTAGCATTGTCGTTAATACTCCCCAGGCCATAGAAAGAATAAGGAGATCCCGGCGTGCTCTGAGCTTTCACCGGAACAAGACCGGCAACGAATATCATCAAGAGCAAAGCAATCAATGACAGGAATAACCTGCCTTGACCCTTTATCACCGGAGAACAGTCCATATTCATCCTTCAATGCATTTAATCATTAGTGTTTTCTGCCTGCAGAGGCGCCCATTCCCAGATATCATCGAAATCAAGGGTTGAATTTTTTCCCAGGGCAACATAAGCCCGGTTATTTGCCGTAAAGGATATTGCATCCTCCCTGGAGGTACCTTCGAAACTTGTTTTTTGTTCCCAGGTATCAGTCGACTGCAGGTAATGCCAGGTAGTGAGCGTGTAGGCCGATTGCCTTCCGACAGCTATATACGCTTCCCCATTAAGTACCAGGGCTGAGGCTCCCTGCCGGACAATTGTATAACTGGTATTGGCATCAAGCTTGGCTTTTTCAGTCCACGGGGAAACATCCTGACCCAACAGGGAAGGATCGAGTACCCACATATCGTTAAGAAAACTGCCGTTGTGTACTCCTGTCAGGACGTAGGCTTTATCATTCAGGACAAAGGCAACGGATCCCTGCCTTTTTGATCCTCCAATGCTTGGGATCTGGGTCCATGTATCTTTAGACGGATCATATTGCCAGAAATCTTTTTCATCGCTGCCGTCATACCCGGTTCCTACGTATCCATAATTCCCGATACTGAATGCAACGGCTGAGTACCTTGCAGTTCCGCCATAATTACTTACCTGTTTCCAGGAATCATTAATGGGATCGTATTCCCAGAAATCATTCAGGGTATTGGTACCGTCGTAGCCTGTCCCAACATAACCTTTCCCATTGACGGTAAAAGCAACGGCGCTGCTTCTTCCTGCACCAGGGAAATCCGCCACTCTTTGCCAGAAATCAACCTTTGGATCATATTTCCAGAAATCAGTAAGGTATTTGTCCTCTGAAATATTGTACCCGGTTCCTACATAGGCAATGTCATTAATGACAAAGACCACAGCGCTGGATCGTGTATCTCCCTCAAAGTCGGATCTCCGGATCCAGTTCCCGACCAGGGTTACGGTGGTCTTGCTGCAACCTGCCAGCATTATTATAATCAATAATAATCCCAATCCCGGCAGTATTTTGAAGTTTAGCTTTTTCATGTTATGGATTTATCATTAAAAATCATTTTAGTTGCATTTTTATTCATTCAGTATAGCGAGCTGCAATTTAATTTTGGTCTGCCTGCCGGAGGACTTGTCGGCCAGGTATACCCGGTTCACGGTACTGTTGTATTCCGATTGATCCAGCACGAATAGTAATCCCAGTTGGGTATTGCCTTCCTGGTAGAGCTGTTTCTGAAAGAAATCCGTAAGATTTATCTCGTAGAAAGTATTTTGTTTGTATTCTGCATCGAAATAAAGACTCACTGTGGAATTGGTAAGAAGATCCTGCGGGCGATTCAGATTATCGACGGTATAGATGGTCATGGTGCCGGGCAGAGGAGTTTGTTTTGAATATGAAACCGGCTTGATGTAAAGATCGAGTATGGCTTCCGTTACCACCACCCGGTTATTCAGAAGTGTGTATTGCCCGAGTGAAGGGAATTTTATCAGGAGACCCAGGCCCGATCCCGACTGAATATAAGAAGTATGCCCCGTCAGGTTCGAGCTCAGGCTGAATTGTTCCTTCTTTAACGGGCTAAGATCTGTGCCCTCTCTGTTCGCCTGATAGCCGTTGAAAATTAAATTATTGGCGGCATAGAATTTTACAACTTCCTGGGCGTCCTGGATATGGTAATAAAGCTCGAAATGTGTATTAGCCCCAAGGCCGATGAAGCAATAATCCGAACTGTCCGGCACGAGGGCAAATCCTTTGAAACGCTTCTTAAAATTATCGATCACAAAGGGTTTATCTATCTGCTTCAAATAATTGAGTAAAGTATCCGCTAATTCATCACTGACACGAAAACTGAAATTATCTCCGTGGGGCCTTGGTTTCAGTGTAATTGATCCGATGCCGGAATCATGCTTAAACCTGTCCACATTATATAAACTTCCGTCAACATCGGTTTTCATATCCTGAACCAGCGGACAAACTGAAAATGTAAAATCGGCGGTGGTGTCATAATACCAATAATTATCGGGAACGCAGATCAGTTTCATGCTGTCGGGCACACCATTTTTATATAGCGATAAATTGGTGGTCACTGAATCCATGCTTATCTGGAAGTAGGCCGTGGAGCTTAATTCTCCGATTTCATTGTCATAGGCATGCCCGACCAGGAGCCTGCTCAGATTACTTGTTTTCAGAGAATCGTAAAGAAGGGTTGACATTTGCGGGGTTAACGTATCGGAATAGATCACCTGGAGGGGCTGGTTTTCAAGAATGTTGATCCCCACTGAATTATCATTCTCGCAGGATACGAATACCATCATTGAAAGAAATACAATATAGCCTAAACTTTTCAGGCCGGGTGTTGGCGAAATCTTACCTGTTCCTGAAAAAAAATTGATAGCCCTTCTTATCTCTTTCACAGTTAAGATTGTTTCATCAAAATTGAAGCACCCCACGATAAATAAAAATTAATTTCAATGAACGACCGTATTATCCTTATCAAAGGATATTTTTTGTCAATCAATGAAATTCCTTAGAATCAGTGCGGAAGAAATTGGCGATTTTAGGATGTATGATTTTGGCTGACAGTAGAGAGCTTGCTGATAAAGCAGGGTTATCTCCTGATCAGGATCTTCTGTCTGAATTGTTCATTACCGGAAACAACTTCGAGGATATAAAAACCGGCGGAAATATTGTTAAGACTAAGTTCAACATGTTTTTTACCGTCGCTTTTACTGTCCATGACATTAATGCCATCAAGGTTGAAAATAAGGATTCTGTCAATGGGCCTGTCGCCTGATGTTATGAGAATCCTGTTACCGGTCGGATTGGGATAAACCCGGATGCCAAAATTTTCATCCTTATCAAGCCCGGTGACTTTTCCATATGTCAGGCCATATACATCAAGTTCATCGGAGAAGGAGGCAAGGTATACCTTCCCGTTGGCTATTGTCGGGCAATTGAATTTTGCATAATTGCCCGGATTATCCCAGGAATTATCTGACGAATTCCATAATTCATGAGTTACATCATTGGCATCTATGGCTCTCAGAATCCCGGGACATGTCTGCTGGTTGGCATTGCAATTATCGGCAGCATGGCTAACCCATAAAATTGCAGTCGAATCGACCTGATGGTTTGACGAAACGGAAAGAAAAGCGCCATTATAGCCCACAGGTCCCTGAACAGAGTTGGTAATTATATTTGCCAGGTTGAATTTTCTGGCAGTCGAATCATAGGGAATTGCAACCAGGGGAACATTATCCGACCAGATGTAAGCGAATTTATGACTTGATCCTCCGTAGAAGGCGAGGGAGGCTATGTTATGGGCGCTGGAGGAATTCTGACTGAATGTTTGCACAACATTGTCGTAAGTAACATGATAACCTCCCAGGGAATCCAGGTTCATAAGGTAGATATTACCATCCTTCGCTCCTGAAAAGGCCTGGTTTTCGCCGGGGATCAGAAGCATTCCGGTGACCCCGAAATCTTCATCGCCGTTTTCCAGGATCTGGTAATCCGACGGGGTAAAAAAATCTTTCAGGACCAGGGATGAACCCTCCGGTGCAAGCTTCAGCGCACTTTCGGAACGGTTCACTGAATCGGAAGGAACGCCATTATTCCCCACGGCGCCATTTCCCACGGAGGCATAGATAAACCCTGCGGAATCCGCGGATAGGCCGCCGGCTGACATCCAGATCCCACCCTGGTATCCGTCGGGTGTACTGTTGTATACATATTTTTGCTGAAGCGTGGATTTATCATAACCGATGATCCATCCATGGTAATTACCACAGTCACCGTGTGAAGCCCAGGCGATATAAATGATTCCTTTTGATAATAACAATCCTGAACGCTGGTTTTCAAGCTGGGGATCAAAATGAATAACTCCTCCGGAGCTGCCCGCCCCACTGCCGTTCACCTGTGCCTGTATTGTTACCGGGCTTCCCTGTTTATCCTGACCTGTATGTATATCCAGGGCATGAAGATCCTGACGAAAGCTTTTCGCTCCGCCGGTGTCCATAACGCTTTTTACAACGACATACAGGGTGCCGGTTGAATCATCGATCACAGGGGTTCCCACGATCCCTATATTTCCTGAAAAATCCTCATAACTGTTCCCGCAGGCGGTATCCGTATTTCTCATAACCCTCCACCCGGTTGGAATGAGGTTTACATGCCAATAGGGGTTTCCCAAAGCCGATGAATCTGCATCGAATGCATATACGGAACTGTTTACTGTTGCCACAAACACGACATTCCTTATGCCGGTTCCTGGAATGTTTATACGGGCAACCAGCGGCTGGGCATAGATCTGGTCATCGACATAACGGCTGAATAATTTTCCAAATGAACCGGATTTCACATTAGAATGGTTCAGTAAAGTTTCCTCATCGTTCCATCCTGTTCGGAAATTATTATTATGCTGCGTCAATACCTGGACCTGGGAAAATCCTGGCAGCGCCATGAAAAGCAATAAAATGATGGGAATGATTTTTTTCATCCCGGTAATATACGGATTTTCAAATTATTTTCCGATGCAGGGACTTTATCATTCGAGCTTATTGATCCGGTTATTTAAGATTTGCCTGTCCCTGTCGGTTTTTGCCAGTTCAAGTGCTTTTTCAAAATTCAGCTTAGCTTTTACACGATCCTCCTCCGAATACAATTCCCCCAGCAGGGTATAATAGAAACGGTTATCCTTAATGCCGAGATTCTCGGCTTCCTTAATTGCCGTTTGTGCCCCGTATACCTTGTAAAGAGCATAAGTTCTGTTTAGCGCAGCCACCGGAGAATATTCCATAATTAATAACTGATTATAAAGCTGCAGGATATTATTCCACTTTTCAGGGGTATCTGCGATCTGTGTATGCCAGTATGCAATATTGGCTTCGAGGTGGTATTTTGACAACCGGTCGCCGCTTGCTGAACAATTGAGAAAATAAATTCCCCGGCTTATGAGATCGGAGTTCCAAAGGCTTGCGTCCTGTTCGCCGTACAGAACCGGATCTCCTTTTTCATTGACCCGGGCGTCGAACCTGGATGCATGAAAACACATCAGGGCCATCAATGCGTTGACCCGGGGTTTATTCGTGTGATGATTTTCCACAAGCATGTTGCAAAGCCGCATGGCTTCATAACACAGATCTTTCAGAAGTATCCTGTTATCGCTTTCTGAATAATATCCTTCACTGAAAAGCAGGTAGATGGTGGTAAGCACCGGATCCAGGCGTGTTTCAATTTCTGAAGGTCCGGGCATCGCAATCCTGATCTTTTCTTCGCGGAGTTTTTCCCTCGCCCGGTAAAGTCTTTTGTTGATAGTCTCTTTGTTTGTCAGGAAGGCATTGGCAATTTCCTCAATTCCGAAACCGCAAAGTATTCTTAAAGCAAGCCCAATCTGGGCTTCCCGCGGGATGACAGGGTGACAGAGAGCAAACATCATCTGTAATTGACTGTCATTGATATTTTGCGGTGAGAGATCGATAGGGAGCTCTTCGGGAGTGATATTATTTTTCAGGACAGGAGCTATTTTTTTGCTGAAAATTTTTTCCCTCTGGTAGTGATTCCTTGCTTTGTTCCGGGCTACCTGGTAAAGCCATGCCACAGGGTTTTCAGGGTAACCCTGCATACCCCAGACCCGGGAGGCAGTGAGAAATGTATCGCTTGCGATATCCTCGGCAAGTTCCATATCGATGAAACCGAAATGCCTGCAGAGCACCGATACGATCTTGCGGTATTCTGTCCTGAAAAGATGGGGGATAAGCTCGACCTGATCCATAGAAAGAAAGGTCCCCGCAGAACCGGGGGACCTTAAAGGGATTTAAATCTTATTTTTTAATGATCTTTCTCACTTCCACCGTATTGCCGTCTCCCTGCAGGACCGGGGACCCCTTGGCGAATTCCGCAGCTTCCTCAACGGAGTCAGCCGTGACAATTACGAATCCTCCGATCGTTTCCTTGATTTCCCCGAACGGGCCATTCGTTACAACTCCCTTATGATGTACCACACGGCTGTCGTCAAAAGCAAGGCCGTTTCCCTGCCCTGAAAATTTGTTTTTGGCAGCGATTCCACCCAGCCAGTCCCGGGTCTGTTTCATCCAGATCTCAAGTTGTTCCGGAGAGGCGACTTTAGTGCCATCCTCATGCCTGAAAATTAACATGTATTCGTCCATGATTTTAAAGGTTTTTAAAGCCGGCATTAAGCAGGCAGGTTACAAATTATTTAAATTACATATCCATTACAAACGGGGAGAAAGAAATTGGACATTGAAATGAAAATAATTATTTACCGGGCCATAAAATCATTAAATCTGATCAGAGGCACTTATAAATTAAAAAGCTATAAGACATTGCCGGTTTCAGATATTCACCTTTTATAATTGGGGGAGGAATACCGGAATGCAGTTACAATTTAACGCCAATTTATTCGTTATTATCGGGTATATCAGGTTGAATACGGGAAAATTTAGTTAATATATAACATGATGGATTTCGGGATTTTTTTAAATACCGGAAGAAGAGGTTTAAAATAGCTTAATCCAATAATTCATAAATTTGCATTCCACAAGGATTTTAATCCTGATTTATCATTACAGGGACTAATTTTACCCATGATTCCGGAAAGATTAAAGAGAATGGACTGCTCAAGCAGCCGATTATGATGAAAAATATTAATTACCTGTTTTATATTTTTTTTGCCACCATGGTCTTTTATGCAGGGTGTAAAAAAGAAACGGCTCCGAAGCCGGTTTTAAAATCTGAATTTACTTCCAATAAAACCACAGTACAGCAGGGGGATACCGTCAGTTTCACCAATCTTTCACAGGAAGCATTTGCCTATCAATGGTATTTTGGTGACGGAGGTACATCAACACTGGAAAATCCTGAGCACGTATATGATTCGGCCGGTGGATTCAAGGTCCTGCTCAGGGCCATAGGTTCCTTCAGGGCCGATTCATCCTATGGATATATAACCGTAAAACCATTAAATCCCAAGATAATTCATGAAGGTAAAAAGATCGATGAGATCAGCCTTGGGGATAAATGGTCAAAGGTGCAAACGGTTCTGCCTCCTGTTGACACCAATTATTATTTCAGCTATCTTCCGAAGTATGGTTTATACAGCAACCTGATTTATTATCCAAAGATTGGAATTGTTGCAGGGTTTCTTTCCGCTACCGGTATAGTAGCAGACTCTGATTCAGTCTATGAGGTGTTTGTGGTGGTTCCTTATCACGGAGTAACATCAAAAGGAGCGACGATCGGGAGCACCCTTTCCGATGTGATGAAGATTTATGGTACTCCCGAGAATGGTTATCTTACCTACAGCAGTACGGGATACCTTTATCCGAGCAAGGGGATCGACTTTTTTACGTACAACAGTGTGGATACTGCCCTTGTATCTGAAATTGATATTTATTATCCCAACTCAACCACTTCGGGTTCTATCAACAAGGTCAGCGGGACCGGGGAATCACAGTTCAGCCATTTTTCTCATTCTCCCTGAATAAGGCCCTGAAAGAATTTCAATCATGCGGTTTCCCTTTTTTTTAAAAGGGTTCCGGAACGAAGTGAGCGTCCCTTTCTTTTTCAGATAATACGGAATTGGTTTGCCCGCTTTTATGTTCTTCTTTCTTCAATTGGTTATGTATAAATGAAGAAAGGATTTCCTGTTTATTATAAGGGGGATCTTCTTTTCCATCCAGGCTGAAGAAGTTTATTGCTTCTTTCAGACGTTCAGCCTGTCGTGCCAGCTCCTCTGCGCTCGAAACCAGTTCCTCACTGGAGGAAGCATTTTGCTGCATCACGGAATTCAATTGCTGCAGGGCTGTGTTTACCTGGCCGGCACCGTTATTCTGTTCCAGGCTGGAAGCGGAAATTTCCCGGATCAGTTCTGAAGTTTTATTGATCTGTGGCAATGTTTCAGACATTACTTCTCCTGCACCCACCGCCAGGGTAAGATTTTCTTTGGCAAGCTTCACAATTTCATCAGC